>CAZGAN010000068.1:0-10422 GCA_964523655.1 uncultured Bacteroides sp. | reverse complement strand
GGTTCCGAAGGTCGTGGGTTCGACCCCCACTGTTCACCCCACCAAAGCATCGAATTTTCATTCGATGCTTTTTTGTTGTACACCTCTACCCATCTAGCGTGGTCGGTAGATTTAACAGTAAAAGTTTTGTTTTACAAAAAGTTATGACTAATTTTGCTGCACATAACCAAATACACACATACTACTAAAACCCTTTATCCGGAAAAGAAATGAATACTAGGCAAACATTGCGCTGCGTCACAATTGCAGCGATGACATTGATTGCCGCGACACCAACTCTTGAAGCCCAAAGTCAGTTGCCGGCAACACAATTCACGGTGCTATTTAAAAGTCCGAGCGCCGTAACACTTGAGTCGTACAAGGCCTGCAGCACCACTGTTGAGACCTTTTCACGCATCGCTTACGTAGCCTCATCAAGCGATTGGCTCTCTGCTGATGTTGACGAAAACGGAACACTTCACGTATCAGCAACCGACAATCTTGGCGACGGGCAACGCAAAGGCATAGTCAAACTTATTGATTCCAAAAGAAACGAGTCGAGCATAGCAATATGGCAACCCGGCTTTGACTTGGGCGCCAAAGCTACTGAAAGCTCTAGATACGCCACAGTAACATCAGCATCGGCATCATCAGTAGAAGGCGGTGCGGGAATTTCAAATACGTATGACTCTAATCTTTCAACCATCTACCATAGCAATTGGAGCGGATTTGACCCGGACGACTCATCATCGTGGCCAATATTGATATATAATTTCAAAGGCATACACAACTTCACAAACATCTACTACTACCCACGTTCAGGCGCTTCTAACGGCAATTTCAAAGTTTTTGAATTGCTAATGAAACGTTCTACCGACAGCGATTATGTGTCGGTGGGCACGTACGATTTTGCCGGGTCGGGAAATGTTTCAGTAATGAAGGTGCCTGAAGAATTTCGCGAAGGAGTTGTTTCAGTGAAATTTATCGTACACTCGGGATGTGGCGACTCAGCAACAAAAAATTTTGCATCGTGTGCTGAAATGAAGTTTGAAGGCAGTGACACCGATACCGACACTATCAGCTGGGATGAGGAAGTTGCAACTTATTTTTCAGACTCTATGCTCACAGCGCTGAAAGATGGTGTTACCGACAAAGATATTGAGTCAATTCAAAATCCATTTCTAAAGCAACTTGCCGAATTGATGAAGTCAGGCGAATATACTTCTGAGGGCAAAATCAGTTCGCATACAGCCATAAAGAGCTATAACACCCTAGCAACGGAATGGAGCGCTCCCGGCTGTTTTTACAGCCAAATTGAAGGTGTGACCGGTGTGATGATGATGAAGGGTAAATACGTGGTGATAGTTGATGGTCTGGACGACACAAAACCGTCAATCAATCTGCGCTGCATCGGTTGGACCGTAAAAGAAGGTCAATTCTTCACCAGCGAAAGCTTCACGCTGGTAAATGGAGTGAACATCATCAATAAGACAAGTGATTGGTCAGGTTTGGCATACGTCTGCAACTACAACGATGCCGGAGCAGCCGAAGACGTGCCACCAACAGTGAAAGTGCACATAGTGGGCGGCAAGACTAACGGCATCATCAGCAATCATAAAACAAACGAAGAAAATCAAAACACGCTCAACAATGCATGCTACACCACAATTGACTGCGTTGGCGACAAAGTGCAATCAGTGTGGGAAGTGAATGCGCTTAAAACTTATGCCAAAGGCAGCTATGTGCGCTATTTGAATGCATTGGATATACTCATAGCCTGGGAGCAACGACTTCTCGGCTTTGAGAAATACAACATGTTGCCGAAAAACCACACACTAGCTTACGTGAATTACAATGCCTATATGTATCAATGCGGCATGGGTGTAACATTTAAGTACGACACTCAAGACCGCGTATGCAGTCCTGACAATATAATGTATCGCGACGACGATGTGGTTTGGGGCCTTTCACACGAATGGGGACACCAACACCAGATGCAGCCATACTTCGATTGGGGCGGCATGAGCGAAGTAACAAACAATATGAACTCATGCTACAATGTGCTACACATGGGCTATTCGGGTAGCCGCGTGCTCAGCGCATGGAATTTGGCTCGCGCACACTTCCTCGATGAAAGCAACACCGCCTATCCCGGCAAAGGCAGCAGTGCACGTCGCAAAGCAACATTGCACGCAGAAACAGCATTCAAATGGTGTCCGGCGATACGCGATTTTGCCGCAGCACAGGACACTATAATAACAGCACTCACCGATAAACAATTCGCAGTATGCAATAACGAAGTTGGCGTTGAGGAGACATTGGCACCCTTCTTCATGCTTCACTGCTATTTTGGCGAGCCGCAAAGCGAAGACATGCGCACGGCAGACGATTACTACCCCGACTACACACAAGACCTCTACGAATCGCTGCGCAACACAGCTAAGCACACCACTGCCGAGATGACAAAATACGAATTATTGGCACGTGCTCAGAACGGAGGTAAAGCAGCTTATGCAGCTTTTGCCGAGAGATATCCAACGTCAGTATGGATAAAAAATGGTTACATCACCGCTTCAAGCAATCAAAATCAAAACACGTTGCCGTTCATACTCAATTACATGGTTAAGGCGTCAGAACTTTGCCACTATAATCTCTATCCGTTCTTTGAAAAATTTGGATTTTTCCGCAACGTAGCTATGGAGATAGAAGACTATGGCACACAATATTATGTGATGATGGCAGATATGTTTGACGAGATTAAGGCTGACATGGACGAAATGGCAACCAAAAATAATTGGAAAACCATGGATGATGATCTGGTTTTGAAGATTGCTAATGCGGCTCTTCCTCAATTCAAAACTCCGGAAATACCTAACGACCGTCCGCTAACATCAGACGATCTTAATTCAATAGCTAAATAAAGGAGGACTAGTTATGAGACACATATTTCGCAATATAGCCATTTTGGCAACAATAGCAGTGAGCAGCGCCACGGCACATGCCATTGATTACATTACAGACTTAGACCAGTTATCTAAGCCCACAGTGGTGAACATATATGATCTTGACGGATATATGGTTGCTACCGATGAAGGAGTAAGTTTGGATTGGTTTACTTTTGACGATAGTAAAGAGTGGGTTATCTATAACTACCGCGACACATACTACTTCTATAACCTCGGCACAAAAGCGTTTCTATCGGCCGACACAGGAACCGGTTTGGCTGTTACAGACAACGAGACAGTGCCCGATGTGCGACTATACTATAGCGACGAATTCTCGGGCTGGGTGCTTGACTGCGGCGGCAGTTTGCTGGGCTTGAGCTCAAGCAGCTCATCGTTTGTATTTCTCAACGATGTGGTTGATAACAACAATGTGATTTTCACAATTACCGCATCATTAGGAGGCAGAGAACTGACTGACGAGGAAAATGCCACCATACTTGAGACAATAAAGGCTAAGTTTGAAGATGTATTACAGCCTTATCGCGAATTTATAGCTAACGCTAAAGAATTTGAAGCAAGCGAGACTAATCATGCCGAACTTGTCGGAAATTATGATATCACAGAGTTGGAAGAAGCCGTAGAAAGCGGGTCGTTGGCTGATATTGACGCTGCCTATCAAAAGGCACTAGTTTCTCGTTTGCCAAAGGAAGGGCACTACTACCATATTATAAACTACGAACGTCCGAAAGCGAACGTGCTGACCAATTATGTGCACCTGCAACGCAGCAATAGTAATACACTCAACAGTAGCGGTATTAATTCGCCATCATTCGGTGCTGCAGCCGACAATAGTAAAGAAAATTTATGCCTATTCACTTTCAAATACGGCAACGGAAACCAATATCAAGTCAAAGTAAGAGCAGCAGCTACGGACACATATTTTGGCACAACCAGCGACGGCTCGTCAATACCTGTCACGGCAACAGTTGACAATGCTACGATTTATGAGTTGGAGCCGATGGGCGAATTTTCGCAACTATTCAGATTTAAATATCCGAATTCATCACGATGGCTCACCGCCTCGGGTGTTTCATGCGTAGTACCATATAGCACTGCTGAAAACGCAATGCAGTGGTACTTTGAAGAAGTCACCGAAATTTCTGGTATCTCACTCAATAGCGGCGGATATGCTCTTATTGAGCTACCGTGCCCGGTGAAAATGCCCAATGACGTGGAATTTTACATTGCCGACTACATAAAAACCGACGGCACTGTGGTGATGGATCAGCTTGAAGGCTCCGTACTACCGGCAAACACACCAGTGCTAATTCATAGCGCATCAGCATCACCGCTGACTCTAAGCATCAGCACTGATGAAGAGGCAGAATATAGCATTACACACAATTTATTGACCGGCACAAACGTTATTTTAAGCGACGTGACTACTTCTGAAATGCAACTTAACCCCAACGGCACTTTGCAATTGGTGAAAGATACCTCAACCACTATACTTCCAAATAGCGCTTATTTAGTATCGAATGACGAATCTGACGCTATTTTGTTGGTAGACGACGGCTCGACAACCGGCATTGACAAGGTGACAACCAACGATACAGACAACGATGTGTGGTATGACTTAAACGGTCGACGCATAATCAATCCCCAACAAGGCATCTATATCAATGGCACGCAACATAAGTTGGAACTAAGAAGAAAGTAACGAACAACACTTAAAAATCTGAATAGATCTTATGAAATTGAGTCATGACATGAGCTTTGCCGAACTCAAAGAGCTACTTGACTTTGAAGCAAACCGAATAAATTCTACTGATTTTATCAGCGCAGACCCGGTGCAGTTTCCGCGTAAATTTGAGAAGCTGCAAGACATAGAAATAGCAGCATTGCTGAGCGCAACGCTGGCATGGGGCAATCGCACAATGATTTGTCGCGATTGCTCACGCATGTTTGATCTCATGGATTGGCAACCGCATAGCTACGTGATTGAGCAAGGATATGAGGATTTGCCCGACATGAACATTCACCGCACATTTTTCGCGAAAAATCTGCGCCACTATCTGCGCGGACTTCACTCTATTTATACCCGCTATTCGTCGCTTGAAGATTTTGCTGTGGCTTGTGGCGCTCCCGGCGCAGAACTTCCGTCATGGCATCTTGTTGAAGCTCTTAACAACGAACTTGCGGCAGCTAACGGCGGAGAAGCCGACAGTCGCTGCCTACCTCTCAACCTTGATAACACGGCACTCAAGCGCGTGAACATGGCTCTGCGGTGGCTTGTGCGCGATGACGGTATTGTTGATATGGGTGTATGGAAAGCCCTGAAGCCGTCACAATTATTTATACCGCTCGATGTGCATGTGGGCAATGTGTCACGCGAGTTAGGACTGTTGCAACGCAAGGCAAACGATCGTCGCTCAGTGCTTGAACTCACCGAAACATTGCGACAATTTAACCCTGAAGACCCAATCTTGTATGACTATGCACTCTTTGGCATTGGTGTATCAAGAAAAAATCGCTAACTTTGCATATCACTAAGACTAATCTCTATGTTACAATTTATAGCCGAACATTCTGACAAATACACAATCGCCGAGCAGATAACTATGGCAATTGAGGGCGGATGCGCATGGGTGCAACTTCGCGTGCCCGACCTCGACGAGCCACAAATACTCAGTTTGCTTGAAGAAATTGTGCCTATATGTCGCAAAACAGAAACATTTTTGACTATTGAAGACCAACCGGAGATAGCAAAAAAAGCCGGAATACATGGTGTACATATCACCAAATCGGGTGTGGATGCGCGTCAATTGCGTGCCGACCTTGGCGCTGAAGCCATAATCGGTATAAACGTAGTCACCCCGCAAGGTGTTCCAACCTTAGAAAAGCTCGATATTGATTACGTGACCATTGCTCCGGAAATATCGCTAGAGGAAGCAAAAACAATTATTGACATTGTTCGCTCTGTTGATTGCAAAATTCCTATTGTGATAACCGGCGACTTCAATTGCTTTGACATTGCAGCAATCAGAGCTACCGGTGCAAGTGGAGTTGCAACAGGCAAGAAACTCATGACAGCAGCCAATCCGGCTGAGGCAACATCGCAACTTCTAATCGCTCTAAAGCAATAACACCATGGCAACCAAAACCGTCAAACTATTTCTTCGCACTGTACTCCCCGTATTAATAGGATTGGCGGTAACGGCATGGCTATTTCATGACGAATTTTCAGCGAGTAACTTTGATGATTTCGTCATAAACGGACGCATGATCGCCGGATTTGCCATTGCCTGGTTATTTATGGCAGGACGCGATTTCGGACTCACGTGGCGTTTTCACACCATAGCATCGCCAACACTCACATGGCGCAGGGCCTTGCGCGTTGATTTGATGTGTGCTTTCACATCAGCCATCACACCATCAGCCATGGGCGGTAGCGCCTTTGCCATATTCTATCTCAATCGCGAGAAAGTGTCACTAGGGCGTGCCACAACGCTAACGCTCACCACATTGTTTCTCGATGAGATGTTTTTCGTGGTATTTTGCCCGATAATAATGCTTGTATTGCCAATTGACCAGCTGTTTGCAACCGCGAGTGGCGGTGCGCTCGACAATGGCATAGCACTAATTTTCTGGTTGGTTTACGCCGGAATTGTGATATGGACAGGCATTCTATTCATGGGCATAATAGTGAAACCACGACCTGTGGCTCGATTTATAAAGCGCATGTTCATGGCTAAGAAGTTGCGTAGATGGCGCAGCAGTGCATTCAGCACGGCAAACAACATGGTGCATGCATCAAAAGACTTGCGCAAGTGCGACTATCGCTGGTGGCTAAATGTTTTTGGTGCCACGGTGGTGTCGTGGTTCTCACGCTATCTTGTGGTGAATGCTTTGTTTTGGGGATTCGCCCCAGATGCCTCAGGTTTGCTAATCTTTGGCCGACAATTTGTGGTTTGGGTGCTACTGATGATATCCCCCACCCCAGGCGGCAGCGGTGTGAGCGAATGGCTTTTCACTGAATACTACGGTGATTTGCTTCCGGCAGCGAGCATGGCTGTGATTTTAGCGCTGACATGGCGCGTGGTCAGCTACTACATATACATTTTCCTTGGCAGCATTTTGGTGCCAACCTATTTTGGAAAAGGTAAAAGTAATGAGTAAGAAGTAATTGAAAAAAAATATAACACAACATAACTATGGCTAAGTTTATTGGCATCATACCGGCGCGTTATGCGTCAACCCGTTTTCCGGGAAAGCCGCTGGCTATGCTTGGCGGCAAAACAATGATTGAACGCGTATATACACGCGTATCTGCAGTGCTCGATGACGTTGTTGTTGCTACCGACGACCAACGCATCTACGACGCTGTGCAAGCTTTTGGCGGCAAAGCTGTGATGACATCAACAGAGCATCGCAGTGGCACCGACCGCTGCCGCGAGGCATATCTCAATGTTGGTTCTGACGCTGACGTTGTTATCAACATACAAGGCGACGAACCATTTATTGACCCCACCCAAATTGAAGCACTCAAAGCATGCTTTGACAGTGCCGACACCGATATTGCCACTCTGGCTCGCAAGTTTGACCCCGCAGCCGGATTTGAAGCACTCTTTGACCCAAATGTGGTGAAAGTGACCTTTGGCAACGACGGACGTGCGCTTTATTTTTCACGCTCAATCATACCCTATGTGCGCAACTACAAATGGCAAGAATGGCTTGATAATGCAGTGTTTCACACACATGTTGGCATCTACGCTTACCGCGCCAACGTGCTTGCCGAAATCAGTCAAATCGCGCAATCATCATTTGAGATTGCCGAGTCGCTCGAGCAATTGCGTTGGCTACAAAACGGCTACAACATCAAAGTTGCCGTAACCGACAAACCAACAATAGGCATTGACACTCCCGCCGACCTTGAAGCTGCAGAAAAATATCTTGCAAACCTCAACAATAAATAATGCTTGACCGTACTATTCCCCCAAAAACACGTCCATTCGAGCATCTCTCAATACCGGCTGAAGTGGTTAAAGAAATGCCCGGAGGCATAACCTTGCACCTTGTTGACAACGGCACTCTTCCTGTAAACCGCATTTGTGTGCTTTGGAACTACGGCAACGCTATGGGTGCTAAAGACGGATGCGCAACCTTAGCCGGATTTATTCCGGAGCTCATACGCGAAGGCTCAAAAAACATTGACGGAGCTACATTGGCTGAGACAATCGATTTCAATGGTGCATGGATACGCTCACGCAGCGGTGACCACCACTCAATCATTGACCTCATCAGCCTCAACCACACCACTCCGCACTTGCTCGACATTCTTGCCGACATATTCTGCAATGCCACCCTACCCGAGAATGCTTTTGAAGCTATGCGAGTGAAAGCAGTGAGCCGTCGTGAGTTGCAACTCAGCAAAGTGTCAACACTCTCGCAAGAAGCAGCTTGCCGGCTCATAAACGGCAACAATCACCCATACCTCAATGCCGACACCGTAGAACAAATCGCGGCAGTGAAATATGACGATGTGGTAAAAGCTTACGAGACAGGCACTCAGCGCAGCAAAATAAACATTTATGTTGGTGGTCGCATCGACTCGCAACTATTGCAAGCCGTGCGCAACTTCTGTCACAGTTTGCGCGCACAACTCTCTGATCCATTTAATTTTGAGATAGTAAAAATGGCACCTGAGGCAGCACAATGGAAGCGCATTGAAGTGCCCGGCACATTGCAAAATTCGCTATCTGCATCAATACCGACAATCAGTCGCGACCATGCCGACTACATCAATTTGCGCCTCACCATCATTGCCTTGGGTGGTTATTTCGGCAGCCGACTAATGAGCAATATACGCGAAGAAAAAGGGTTGACATACGGCATTTCTGCTTCGCTATTGGGCATGCGCGAAGGTGCTCACGCACAAATCAACGCACAATACGCAACCGGCAACAGCCAACGAGTCATTGACGAAGTGCGACACGAACTGCAAGTGCTCGCCACGCAACCGATGCCCGATGACGAGCTCACTCGATTGAAGCGATTCATCATGTCAAATCTCGCATCAACACTTGATTCGCCGTTCTCAATAGTTGACTACTATCAGAACCAAGTGCTCGTGGGCACACCCAACGACTACTTTGATGCACAATTTAAATGCATCAACTCACTCTCGGCAGAAACAATAATGCGTATGGCATCGCAATATCTCAACCCCGATGATATGCGCATAGTAACTGCGGGTAGCCTTATTTAATATTTTTAACATAACTAATCTCGCTTTTTTAGCGTTTATAATAGTATAAGGGCTAAGAATATTAGCGATAAAATTCCATAATAGGTGTTTTTTTTGTAATTTTGCATCTGAAAAGGCAAGAAAAATGCCAATAGGTATAATAAGAAAACACAACGTATATACTAATTAATATCAATAAGTTAATGAAAAAGAGCGCTCTTCAACAAGCCCGTGCTGCATATCAGCCCAAGCTTCCCATCGTGTTGACCGGGGCAGTTAAAGCTGTTGCCGGCGAACCCACACAATCAGTCGCAGACCAAGAAGAAATCAAAAAACTCTTCCCCACAACTTATGGTCTTCCCGAGCTCCGTTTTGAGAAAAACACTGCTCCCGCTGCAGGAAAACCCATCAACGTAGGTGTTATCCTTTCAGGTGGTCAAGCACCTGGCGGACACAACGTTATTTCAGGTCTCTTTGACGGTATCAAAAAAATACACCGCGATAGCCGTCTCTACGGTTTCATCATGGGCCCCGGCGGTCTCGTTGACCACAAATACATGGAGCTCACTGCTGACATCATCGACGAATACCGCAACACCGGTGGTTTCGACATCATTGGTTCAGGCCGCACAAAACTCGAAGAAGTTGAGCAATTTGACAAAGGTCTTGAAATCCTCAAAGAACTCAACATCACAGCTCTCGTTATCATTGGTGGTGACGACTCTAACACTAACGCTGCTGTACTCGCTGAATACTACAAAGCAAACAACGCTGGCGTGCAAGTTATCGGTTGCCCCAAAACTATCGACGGTGACCTCAAAAACGGCCTCATCGAAACTTCTTTCGGTTTCGACACAGCTACAAAAGTATATAGCGAAGTTATCGGTAACATACAACGCGACTGTAACTCTGCTAAAAAATATTGGCACTTCATCAAACTCATGGGCCGCTCAGCTAGCCACATCGCACTTGAGTGCGCACTTCAATGCCAACCCAACGTTTGCATCGTGAGCGAAGAAGTTGAAGCTAAAAACCTCACACTCCAAGATGTTGTTAACAACATCGCCAACATCGTTGCTGCTCGTGCTGCTAACGGCAACAACTTCGGTACTGTTCTCATCCCCGAAGGTCTTATCGAGTTCATCCCCGCAATGAAAAAACTCATTGCCGAGCTCAACGAATACCTCGCTGTTGCTGAAAACAACGAAGCTTACGCTAAAGTTGAACGCGCTGCTAAACGTCAATACATCA
>CAZGAN010000067.1:0-10432 GCA_964523655.1 uncultured Bacteroides sp. | reverse complement strand
TTATTTGGCAATGACTGCTTTTGTGACTGTTGATTTGCCGTTAGCAGCTGTTGCTTTGATGAGATACATACCGGCTGTGAGGTTTGTCTTGGTTGTAGCTGAGGGTGAGCTGATGCTCAAGACTTTGTTGCCGGCAATGCTGAATACTTCGAGTTTAGCAGCGTCGCCGTTGATGGTGATGACACCATCGCGTGATGCTTTAACTGAGAGCGATTTTGCAGGAGTTGTTGCGATGCTCTTCACACCTGAAAGTTCCGGGAGTCTGATGATGAGAGAATACTCGTAGTCATCATCGGTTTCGCTATATCCGTTGATTTCCCAAGTTGTGATAACTGACATGTCTTTGTTTGCCATTGGGAGACCGTCGAATACGTCGTTGCTCCAGATGTAGCCGTCTTCTTCCCAGTCACCGGGATCGAGAGATGAACCGCTGTCATCGCCGCCGCCAAAGTTGTCGTCGCCGCCGAATCCACCAAAGTCATCGTCGCCGCCGTAACCGCCGAAGCTGTCGTCAACACCATCGGCTTTGTGGCTGCGGAGCAAGTCCCAATCGTCATCGCCGCTACTTGCAAAACCTTTGATATAGTTGGTAGAGAGGTTATCAAACATCCAGTCGGCAGCTTCAGTGTTGTGTTGAGCAACAAATTGCGGGAGGCGTGTCCATTGTTCATCGTCAGCGGGTTTAACCCATGCGAAGCGTGTGTAGCCGTCGAGACCGGCGGTGCAACCGAGCATAGCGCCTTCGTTGTTAACGTATGTGGGCGATGCTGTAGCGTTGCTATAAATCTTGTAGTCGCCGGTGTTGAGGTCGAAGCGGAGCGGAGTGTAAGAGTAGCCTGAGAAGTAGTCGCCGGTAGCTTTGGTTGCAGCGTAGTAGTGACCGTCGTTAGAGATTGCTACTGAGTTCATCAAAACATCGCCGAGACCTTCTTCGAGAGCTTGATAGTAGACGTCGTAGAATGCACCGGTTAGAGCTGAGTATGCGCCATAAGCTTCGTTATATTCATCTTTAGCTTGATTGTATGCAGCTATTTCGTCTTCGGTCATATAGTCAGTAGCTACCGGATATTTCTCGCCTGATGAGTATGACCAATTGCTTAGAGCTTCTTCGTAGGCTGCTTGTTCCTCTTCACTCATGAAGCTGGTGTAATATGGGTAAGAGGGACCTGAGTATTCGCCGGGCCATTCGGGGAATTGAAGTCCTGCTGTTTGAAGCTCGGGGTTAACGTACTCGAATGTCCAAGAGCCGTCGGCTTGTTCGTTGTACACAATGGGAGAGTGTACGAATCCGGCATTGTCGGTAACTTGACCGATGATGCGTTTGCCGTCGTCGCTAATAGCGAGAGCGATAACGTATTGGGGAGTTCTGCCGGTGAAGTCGGTGGTGGGATAGGGGAGCTTGATCATGTCGTACTCGCCGTCTTCGTTGAGTTGCCACAAGAGGGGCACACTGAGCACCACACCGTCATCGTAGTAAGAAACACCTGAGTTCATGCTGTAACCAACAATGCGAGAGCCGTCGGGAGTGATACCGTGAGCGGCGTTGCTGGCTGTAGAGAGCACGGGGAGAAGGTTCCAAGCTCCGTCGGGATTTTCGGGGGTGATTTGCCAGTAAGCAGCACCACCACTGTTTTCCATACTGCCCACAACAATGCCGTTATCACTGATGGCATTACCGTAGCCGGCGTTTAGAAATTGGTCATCATCGCCTTCAGACGTGTAAACATCCTCGGTGTTGAGGTTGATAACATAGAAAGTGCCATCACCGCAGCTTACAGCCCACTCACCGTTGGGTGACACGTGGCTGATCATGGTGAACGGTATCTTTTCGATGGGACTGACCTCACTTTCAGCTTGTGAGGTAAAGCTTCCTAATGCAAGGAATGCAACTAAAGGTAAAAGTTTTTTCATAAATAAAACAGTTTAAAGTGTTTGTGAAAAAAGTAAATATGAAATTCGTTATTTTGATGCTTTGTCAGAGATGATGCCGAGAGCTAATTCATCGGGTGTCGCTGCATCTTTGTAGACTATCCAGTGATTAACGGTAGTGCCGTTGAGCACTGTAGCGTAGCACTCCGAAAGCTGCCAGCCGTAAAGGCTGAGTATGTTGAGGGCGTCAATGAGAGAGCGAATTTGGTATTTGTCGCGAAGGGCAACAAAGTCGGCATTTTTTGTTTTGGAGAAATCGAGGAACAATTTGCCTGGCACAAATCTGATTTCGAAAGCTTGAGCACTGAGTTGGTTTTGCACACCCTGTATTTCGAGGTAAAAACGTCGAGTGGCGGCTGTTTGTTCAGTGTTGGCTTGAGAATCGGTGGTTGTTTGAGCATTCGTTATGTTGAAGAAACTACTAACAATAAAAGCAGTGAGAAGGACTAAAAGCTTGTTCATGTTTCAAAATGTTATTATTGGATAAGATTAGGTGCAAATTTATACTATAAAATTAACAAAACAATGACAAATGGTAACTATTGTGAATTTATTTGCAATTTTTAAACATTGTAACCCGATTGTCTCACCGCGATTAAGTAAGTGCCGGTAGAAGAGAAAGGTATAAAACAAACAAACCACCAGCGCCGCTGAGTGGGTGTTGGTGGTTTGTAAATCTTAGTCGTCAAAGCTCATTTCACTGAAGCCTTCTTCGTCAAACTCGTCGGGGTTGAAGCCTTGCTCATCGTAGAGAGGATCGTCAAAATCGTCGAGTGTGGTAGCTTTGCCTTTAGCAGCAGTAGAAGTGTTTACTGTGAATTGTTCGAGCTCTTGCACTTGAGGAGGAGGGGTGCCGAGTGAGAGTGTGCATACCGGGTCGCGCAGTGAGCGGCCGGTGATGATTTCTTTCATCTCGAGGAAGAAAGAACGGTCATTGAGATAGTCGAAGGTGAACATCATGTGTTGGCCTTCGTCGTCGATAAAGTCAGAGAGCACACATTCATCCATGATATAGGCGTCTTCGTCTGTGTCAGTGCCCATATCCTCGAGAGTAATCTCTTTTTCCTTCTCCCAATTTTCATCACATAAAAAGAACGAGCACATCTCGTTTTTGTCATAACCGACACTCTCGCATATCGCATTCTTCAAATCGAAAAATGTGGCGTCGGAATCGATCTTGATTTCTCTTTTGAAGTTATCAACTTCATCAGAAACTAAACGAAAATTGAATACCATATATATCTTTGTAGTTTATACCTTTATAAGTTTGTGTTTTTTTTAATACTCGGGTTTCAATGTTTGACGTTGCGAAGTTAGTAATTCTTATTTCTATATGCAAAAAAAAATCAACTATTTTTTTGATAAAATTTTGTTGGGGAAAATTAGGATAAAAAAAGTGTATTTTATTGAATTTATTTATGTTTATTCAAAAAAAAACATTAAATTCGCGACAAAATTCGTATCTTTGCAGATTGGAAACGGGTAGAGATAACCTGTTGACTAACCAAAATCAATCGATATAATATCAAAAAAATACACAACTATGCCCCAACAACAATTAGACAAGCTAGACTTGACAATTCTTAATATGCTCGCAGAAAATGCGAGGAAGCCCTACTTGGAAATATCACGCGAGTGTGGCGTATCGGGAGCAGCAGTGCATCAACGCATACAGCGACTCACGACAAACGGCGTGATTGCCGGCTCGGAGTGTTTGTTCAACCCCTCTGCCTTGGGCTATGACACGTGTGCATACGTGGGAATATTTTTGCGTGACCCATCACAGTATGAGCAGATGGTGGAAAAATTGCGCACCATTCCCGAAGTTGTGGAATGCTACTACACAACCGGACAATACGACATTTTTGTGAAGCTATATGCTCGCAACAATGATCATTTGTTGCACGTGCTGCAGTCAATACAAAATTTGGGCTGGGCACGCACGGAGACTTTGATATCTTTTAAACAGATATTCAAACGTCAGCCACCGGTAATACTGAAGGAAGAATAAAAATTAGAATGTTGGTTTAATTAATAATTAATTATTTTACTACCTTAAAACTAAGCTCATCACATTATGCTTAATAGATTCTCATCAATTATGTGCGCTGTAGTTTTCACTACAGCGTTTTCTGCATATGCAGCCGACAAAGACTACAGCTGCAACTTTGCCGATTCAACAATACGCCTTGACTACGTGCTTGGCGGAAATAAAGCAACGCCCAACGTCACATTGGCACATACATATAAGTCAAAAGGCTGGTCAGGCCGTCGTCATAACTTGAAGGATCTGCACTATGCCGGAAATGCACAGCTCACAGTGACGTCGCTTGCCGGTGACACATTGTATCGCACCTCGTTTTCAACTCTCTATCATGAGTGGCTACAGCTCAACGACACAGTGCAACGTGCGTATGAAAACACAGTGCTCATGCCCAAACCGCATGAGCCGGTAAATGTGGAGCTTAGAGTGCTTGACTATCATCACAACACAATTTCGTTGCATCGCCATCAACTCAATCCGGCTGATATACTCATCAGAGAACTTCCTGCAACCGGTTATAATGTGGTGAAAGTGCATGAAGGCACATACAAAGGAAATAAAATACATGTGGCAATCTTGCCCGAAGGCTTTAAGGCTGATGAGATGGATAAGTTTCATGAGTACGCAGAGCGCACAGTGAAATCAATGTTCACCCACGAGCCGTTTAGCTCAATGCGCGACAGATTTGACTTTGTGGCTGTTGATGTGCCATCGGTTGACAGTGATGTGAGCGTGCCCAAAGACGGAGTGTGGCGCAACACTGCTTTTGGCTCACATTTCTCTACATTCTACAGCGACCGCTATCTCACCACACCCAACGTATTTGAAGTGCACAATGCACTTGCCGGTGTGCCTTACGAACATATCATCATACTTGCAAACACCAATGTGTATGGCGGCGGTGGCATCTACAACAGCTACACGCTCACCACAACCGGTAATCCGAAATTTGAGCCGGTGGTAGTGCATGAGTTTGGTCACAGCTTTGGCGGACTTGCCGATGAGTATTTCTATAACGGAGATGTGATGGACGATACATATCCTACCGACGTTGAGCCGTGGGAGCCGAATATCACAACGCTTGTTGACTTCGACTCAAAGTGGAAACATCTCATCCCCGAAACTACACCACAGCCCACACCCGAGTCGTTGGCTGATAAGTTCCCCGTAGGGCTCTATGAGGGCGGTGGCTACTCGTTTAAAGGAATTTATCGTCCGGCAGACAATTGCCGAATGCGCATAAATGAGATAGACCACTTCTGCCCGGCATGCATAGATGCACTTACCCAACTGATTAAATTTTATACAGAATAAAGAAGAAATATGCCCCAAAAAGTATCGATACTAATTCCCGTGTATAACGAGCAACGCTCGCTCAATAACCTATACGCAGCATTGCTGCCACTTATGAATAATAGCATGCACACAGTGAGCTATGATTGGGAAGTGATGCTCGTTAATGACGGAAGCGCAGACAACTCACTGGCGGTGATGCGTGAGTTGCATGAAAAAGATGCGCGTATCAGATACGTGAGCTTGTCGCGAAACTTCGGCAAAGAAGAAGCAATGCTTGCCGGAATGGATAACGTGACGGGAGATTGCACGGTGATAATGGATGCCGATTTGCAGCATCCGGTTGAGGTGATACCCCAAATGCTCACTGAGTGGGAGAAAGGATATGACGATGTTTACGGGCAGCGTATCACTCGTGGCGAAGAGTCATGGCTGCGCCGTAAATTTTCGCTCTGCTACTATAGCTTGCTCAAGCGGTCAACGCGAATAGAGATACTGCCCAATGTGGGCGACTTCAGATTGCTCGATAAGCGCGTGGTAAATGCTATGCGCTCTATGCGCGAGAGTCAGCGCTACACAAAAGGTCTTTATTGTTGGGTTGGATACAACAAGAAAGCGGTGCCGTTTGAACAAAAAGACCGCACTGACGGCGTGTCGTCGTTTAACTTTCACCGACTGTTTAATTTGGCTATTGACGGCATCACCAGCTACACAGTGGCTCCGCTTCGCATAGCATCGGTTTCAGGGTTTGTCACAGCGATGTTGTCGTTGTTTTATATGCTTTATATCATAGCGAAGACAATAGTTGTTGGTGAACCGATACAGGGTTTCCCGACGCTGATATGCGTAATACTCTTTTTGGGCGGCTGCCAGCTGTTGGCGATAGGTATTTGCGGCGAGTATATAGGCAGAATATTTATGCAAACCAAAGGACGTCCGCCTTACTTTATCAGCGAAAAAGATGGTGCGAAAGTTTAAGAGCGCGATTTGTTTTGGTTATCTGTTTGCCGTAATCTTATTTTTTTCGATAGTAACGATTTGGCTGGGAGATGATATTGACTATAGCTTCTATATCACTGATTCAATTTGGAATAGCTACGGTCATCTGAACTCAGTGTCTCGTTTTTTTGCGTCGCAAGCCAATCACTATTGGTTTGTGAACGGACGCACTGTTGCGCACGCGTTGGTGCAACTTTTTTGCGGGGTGTTGGGAAAAACGGCATTTGCAGTGGCTAATTCATTTGTCTATTGTGCGTTTATATACATTATATTATATATGTGTGGAGTGCGCAATGTGATGAAGTCGCCACTACAAGTTGCTTGTTGCATGGCAATTGTGCTGCTCACGTTTGTGACTAAGATGATGCCGACCACACAGATAGGCTTTGTGTGGATGTTTACACTTAATCTTTTGTGGCTGAAACTGTTTTTCAATCATCGCCATGCTTCGAAGCCAACGGTAGTGCTTTTGTGCGTGCTATCAGTGCTCGCCGGAAATGGTCAAGAGGCATTGACACTAGGCATGTCGGCGGCGTTGGGCTTGTGGTGGCTGCATCGTCGCTGCAAAGTTGGCGGTGTGCGCACGGCAATGTTGATATGTTATTGGGCGGGGACGTTGGCTATCTGTTTCTCGCCGGGCACACTTGGTCGCGCCGGAAATATGCATGTTGGCTTTGTTCAATCGGTGACGTATATGCTTATGTCGCTGCGCGCAACGTATATGCTTGCTGCTGTGCTTGTTGTGATGCTGTGCAGAGGCGGGTTGTCGCTGTCGGCGGTTTATCGCAATAATGCACTGTATATCAACGCAATGGCCGTATTGCTGGCGTTTAATCTGGTGATTGGAGTGTATAGCAATAGACAATTGTTTGGCATTGAACTGCTTGCAATGCTAGTGATGCTGCGCACGTTGCCAACTCACGCGTTTAACAGAGTGATAACGTGTGTAGCGGCATTGGCGGTTGTTGGCATGTTGTATGCGCAAGGCGACGGTGTGTTTAGAGTACGACATCAGTATGCTCAGATTTGTGCGCTGTATAGCCGGTCGGAGAGTGGCATAGTGTATTTTGACCGCACGCTTGGAAGCACAAATAGGTTGCTTCGCGAGTATCGTTACTATGAGGAGATTGTTGGCCAGTTTAATAATGACACGCATCACTCGCTGCAAAAGCTTTTGCGCTATCAGTTTGTGAAGAAAAAAGCGTTGCACGTGTGGCCAAAGTTTATGGATGGCGCGAAGGCGGTGCCTGACACGGTGATAGAGTATGCACCGCAGCACTATTTTGTGATTTCGATAGATGCGCGGCCGCATGATTATGAGGTGTATTGGCATGGAAAAAGTACTCCGCTGACGGTTGAAAAGTCAACTGTCACAGGCAAAGGGTGGCACTCGATGCTCGTGGTGCCGTCAACACCTTTTGAATCAATAGATTCGGTGGTGGCAGTGTCCCAAAAAGTAAATGAATGAGCGTTGGAGTAGTAAAAAATGTGAGAATGGCTTGCATGGTTAAATAATAATTTTTAACTTTGCGAAGACTTTAAGTCTCAGCACATGGAATCAAGTCAATCAAAAAGTAAACAGACGCTAAAATGCACGTGGTTTGGACATTTGTTCTAAGCTGCGAGGTAAGGCGTGTTTTTATTGCAAATAGTTAACAGTGAGTGTTTGCGCTAAAAAAAGTCTTAAAGAAATGCCTTGATTTGAGATAAAATTTTTATCTTTGCACCACATTTGGCGTAATGCGCCCGTTCGTGTAAGCTATGTCATGAACAAAATAACGGAAAATATCAGTTTATAAAATATGTTACCATTAGACATTTTCGGAATTACAAACAACGCTTTGTTAGCCTTGACCGCGGCCTTAACCGGAGCAGGGTTGGTGTTTTTAGCGTTGTGGATCGCCGGGCTCGTAAGTCCGCGCTCGTTCAACCCACAAAAAGGCGAACCCTATGAATGCGGCATTCCCACTCGTGGCAAATCTATGTCACAGTTTAAGGTGGGTTATTATTTGTTTGCAATTCTCTTTCTTATGTTCGATGTTGAAACAGTGTTTTTGTTTCCGTGGGCAGCACGCATGCGAGAACTCGGAGCAGATGGCTTGATCAGCATTGCCATTTTCTTTGGTGTATTGGTTTTAGGCCTTGCCTACGCATGGCGGAAAGGAGCTCTTGAATGGAAGTAACTACAAAATCAATGCCATATGAGGCATTTAAAGATAACGAGTATATTGAATCGCTCGTAAAAGAACTACAAGAGTCTGGAACAAACGTAATTGTTGGCCAGTTTGATAAGTTAATCAACTGGGGCCGTTCGAATTCGATTTGGCCGTTGACCTTCGCAACCAGCTGCTGTGGTATTGAGTTCGTGTCGCTAGGTGCAGCTCGATTTGATATGGCACGCTTTGGTTGGGAAGTTGCACGTTCGTCTCCACGTCAAGCTGACTTTATGATGGTGGCTGGCACAATTGTTAATCGCATGGTGCCGGTATTCCGTCGTTTATATGACCAATTGGCTGAGCCGAAGTATGTGATAGCATGCGGCGGTTGTGCAATTTCAGGTGGCCCGTTCAGAAAAAGCTATCACGTGGCAAAAGGCATAGGCGATATCGTGCCTGTTGATGTGTTTGTGCCCGGTTGCCCTCCGCGTCCGGAAGCAATGATTTATGGCATCATGCAGTTGTCGCGCAAGATGAAAGTAGAAAAATTCTTTGGCGGAGTGAACCGACAAGAGAAATTGAAAGATTATCTTGCAGCGCACCCTGAAGACTAACGAACCGAGAAACATCAGAACATAATCCTAACAGAAACAAAGCAATTTAGCAATAAAGATATGGCAGCAATGCAAGACAAAATCGCCCGCCAATTTGCGGATGCGACTTTCGAAGAAGTTGACGGTAAACTTACCGTTACCATTGCCGACTCGCAGTGGCATGATTTAGCCACAGCCTTGCGCAACGATGCAGACACCCCAATGGATTACCTCGTGACTATCGTAGGTATGGATTGGGTAGAAAGTCTGGGCTGCGTGTATGAGTTGATGTCGTCAGCTGACAAAGCAGGCAATGTGCTTGCCGTTAAGGTTACAACAACAGACCGTGAAAATCCGATGTTGCACTCAGTGTCGGATATTTGGGCTGTTGCTTGCACTTATGAGCGCGAAGTATATGACTTCTTTGGCATCGTGTTTATCGGCAACCCGGATATGCGTCGTTTGTTCTTGAACATCGATTGGAAAGGATATCCGTTGCGTAAAGACTACGATGATAACCCTGAGCTTAACCCGGTGTCAACCGAGAGTGAGCGTCAATCTGACTTCACTAACACTTGGGTCGAAGAAGACGGCAAAGTGGTTAAGAAAGAAGTTAGAGTGTTTGAAGAAGACGACTTCGTGGTAAATATCGGCCCGCAGCACCCTGCAACTCACGGCGTGTTGCGTTTCCGCACAGCTGTAGATGGTGAGGAAATCAAAAAGATTGATGTTTACTGTGGTTACATACACCGCGGTGTAGAAAAATTGTGCGAAAATTTGATGTATCCGCAGACTCTCCACTATATGGACCGTCTCGATTACTTCTCAGCACACAACTATCACCACTGCCTTTGCATGACAATAGAAAAAGCAGCAGGCATTGAAATCAGCCGTCGTGCGCAAGTTGTGCGTGTGATTATGGATGAGTTGAGCCGTATCGCTTCTCACTGCTTGTTCTTCGGCACCTATTGCATGGACCTTGGTGCTACAACCATGTTGTTCTACACACTTCGCGTGCGTGAGCAAATACTTGACATCATGGAGAAAACTTGCGGCGCTCGCATGACTTTCAACTACTATTGCATTGGTGGCTTGATGCAAGATTTGCACGAAGACTTTGTTAAAGATGTGAAGGAATTGTTGGCTGTGCTACCTGCAAACATTAAAGAGTACAACAAACTCTTCACCGGCAACGTTATAGCAAAAAATCGTATGACAGGTGTTGGCGTTATTTCTGAAGAAGATGCTAAGTCATACGGCGTTACAGGCCCCTCAGGTCGTGCATCAGGTTGGCATAACGATATCCGCAAAATACGCCCGTATAGCGTTTACAATGAGGTTGAGTTTGACGAAATCGTGTTGCACGGTGGCGACTCAATGGATCGTTTCAAAGTGCGTATGCTCGAAATGGAACAATC
>CAZGAN010000066.1:0-10526 GCA_964523655.1 uncultured Bacteroides sp. | reverse complement strand
AGAACCAAAAACTGTAGTGCTACCATTACACCATAAGACTATCATTTGCTCAAGACTTGAACCTTAGTTTTGCACCTTAGTTCCTTTCCTAAAGCGATGCAAAGTTACGAACTATTTTTGAACTGTGCAAATTTTTTGAAAGAAAAATGTGATTTTTTTCGCGTCAGCAGTAGTGTTGTCGGTTTTTTTGCTTAATTTTGTAAAGGTAATTTCAAACCGATAAACTCAACCAAAATGATAAACCGAAAAGTTATTACGATAGTGTTTTTGCTGATGTGCAACATGTTAACTGTTGCACGTTCGCGTGAGGCTTTGGTCGATAGTTTGGAGTCGAGGTTGAGTATGGCTCCCAGTGCTGCCGACAGCATAAAAATTTTATATGACTTGTATGATTTGTCATTTTTGCGCGATAGGGCGCCCGCTGTTGAGCGTATATATAAAACCGCATTGCGTTGTGGCGATACATCAACACGCCTTGATGCACTGCGCATATTGACAAATATATCACATCGTAATGATTCGATGCAAGAAGTGCAACAATGCAGAGCTTCTTTGATATCACCGTCGCCAGAGCAAAAGGAGACAATGGTTTTTATAAAGGTAGCACGTGCATCTACTGCTGCACGAACTCTTAGCGGCGAAGAGCTACGCAACAAATTGCACATGGTCTTGCAAGGATATCGCTATGACCAACAGGTCGACTTGTACCGTCGCATTGAACTGTTGTTCACAATATGTAAATATCTTGAGGGACGCTCAACAAGCGACTTGCTTTTCGGATATTTACGCGAGCTGGAGACTCTGGTAAATAAGCTGCCGACTAGACCGGGTTCGTTGCGGTCGGCATTTTACACCGCATCAGCAATTGCAAACTCCGATGCCGGACACCATGCAAAAGCCGTAGAAGATGACCGCAAGCTCATTGAAATCATGCAAGAGTTTGAGAAACGCTATAAGGCTGAGGGCCGAGAATTTTGCACATATAATAATAACTATTATATAGTGTATCGCCGCATGCTCGGCAACTACGAGGCTCTTAAAGAGTCGGAAATAGATGAGTTGTATAAGAAAGTGTATCAACTTGCAAAGCTCAGCCCCGATATTGTTGAAGACATAGAGACTTCAGGACATTTGGTCGATGCTTTCTACTACATGGCAAAAAAGGAATATGCCAAAGCTTTGCCTCTGTTGCGCGTAGCATCGCAATTAAACACAAACCGCATCCGACGCACAACCCTATTGCAGATGACAATTACCGCTGCCACAAATTGCGGTGACAAAGAGGCGCTTCTTGAAGCTTACAAACGCTATCTTCCCCTAGTTGAACAACGTTTCACTGAAAACGAAGAAGACCGTCTGTTGGAATATCAAGTGCTCTACGATGTCAATTCTCTCACAGCATCAAATGCCGATTTGGAAGCACAGTATGCCCGCACCGAAGTTAGTGAGCACAAACGCATGCTAACAATCAGCATCGTTGCACTGTGTTTGGTATTGATCATATTGTGCTTGATATTGTACGCATACCGCCGCCGAAAAGCGCTTACAATTCACCTGAGCGAAACAAACCAGATGCTGACTAATGAGCGCGACAACTTGCGCCGCATTCAAAGAGAGCTCATTGCCGCACGCGATAAGGCTAAAGTTGCCGAGCGCCACAAAACTGACTTCATAAACACTATCAGTCACGAAGTCGCCGAACCGGTGAACAATATCGTCGGATATTCGCAACTCATTGTTGACTCCGTTGACGACAAACGTCGCGAAGTGCTTGAAAAGTTTGTGCAAGTGATAGAGCTTAACTGCGACTTGCTGCGCACCCTGGTCAACGATGTGCTTGATGTTGCCGAATTGGAAAATTCGCGCATCGTCATTAAATTGAAAAATGTGACGCTGAAAAAACTATGCGAAGCCGCAGTCAACACGGTAAGCAATCGTCTCAATCCGGAGGTTAAACTGACTGTGATACCCGAAGTAGAGGGCATGGAGTACAATATCGACACTGACCCCGTGCGCGCTGAGCAAGTAATAGTAAACTTACTAACAAACGCTATTAAATTCACAGAAAAAGGACATATAACAGTAACCTATGGTATAGATAAAGTCACAGCTATGGCTCGAATCGTGGTTGAAGACACCGGCCCAGGCATACAAAAAGGCAAGGAGCGCAAAATTTTCGACCGCTTCTATAAAGGTAGTCAGGTGAACCAAGGCATAGGTCTGGGATTGACCATCTGCAAATTGATATCACGCTTATTGGGCGGCAGTGTAGAGCTTGATATGAGCTACACCGAGGGTGCCCGATTCATCTTTAAACTACCTATTAACAAGCCTGATAAAACTGCACAGGCTGTTGACTTTTAAACACAAATCAATATCACAAAATGGACTACGTAGTATTATCACCAAACGAAATAATAGAAACCGAAATAAATTTGCCTTTGAGCAAGAGCGAAAGCGCCCGCCGATTGGTGCTCGATGCTTTTGGTGGCGTGACAGATGATTCACTTGTTGTGGCTGATTGTGACGACACCAATGCATTGAAGCGCGGATTGTCAATGCGCAAAGGCGAAGTCAATATAGGCGCTGCCGGCACGGCTATGCGTTTCCTCACTGCTTTTTATGCCGCTACCCCCGGCACCGATATGGTGCTTGACGGCTCGGAGCGTATGCGCAAACGCCCGATTGCTATCTTGGTTGATGCGCTGCGCGAGTTTGGCGCAGATATCGAATACGTCGAAGCCGAAGGCTTTGCTCCGCTTCATATACGCGGAAAGCAACTAACCGGCGGCGCACTTGACATAGACGCTAATGTGAGCTCTCAATTTATCTCAGCTTTGCTGATGGCAGGGCCGTCGATGAAGGCTGAAATGTTACTGCGGTTTAAAAATACACCAACATCGCTGCCGTACCTGAAAATGACAGTCGCTATGATGCATCGCCGCGGCATAAATGTTGAATTCCTCGGCAATGAAATCAGCGTGAAGCCCGGAGCTTACGGCAAGGACAGCCTTGGCGTTGAAGCCGATTGGAGCGCTGCTTCATATTGGTATGCTGTGTCTGCGTTATCGGCCGGATGGGTCACTCTCCCCGGATTGCACGAAAAAAGTTTGCAAGGCGATAGCGCAATAGCAAAACTTGGTGAATATTTTGGCGTTGTCACTGAGTTTACCGAGGCGGGGGTGGAATTATCGGCATCGCCCGAGCAACATTCACGCGTCTCACTTGACATGTCGGAGACTCCCGACATTGTGCAAACATTGGTTGTTGTGTCAGCTATGTTGGATATACCATTCCATTTCACCGGAGTTCACACTCTGCGCAACAAAGAGACCGATCGCCTTGCTGCTCTATGCAACGAGGCGCTTAAGCTTGGCTTTATATTTAGAGTTGATGGCGACGACTCTATTTCGTGGGACGGCACTCGCTGCCCCACTACTGAGATTGCCGAGATTAATACATACGACGACCACCGCATGGCTATGGCTTTCGCCCCGGCTGCTGCGCTGTGTCAAGCCATTGTAATAAAAAATGCTGAGGTCGTTTCTAAATCCTATCCCAACTTCTGGGATGACCTGCGCAAAGCAGGATTTGAAGTCAAAGACGTTAACGAATTTCAAAACAACGAATAGATGATTCCATCACTAATTTTACTAGCCATTTTGGTGGTTTTTGGTGCAATATTATATTTGCACTATAAACTGACCGGCGGCGACAAAACTGACGAAAATACTACAACAGAGACGCAGCCCGATGATAGCGAGGAGTGTTGCGGCATGCACGTGACTTGCGAACGCGATTCGCTCTTGGCGAGCGTGAGTAATGACATTGTCTATTACGATGACGAAGAGCTCGACTCCTACTCCGGACGCGGGGCTGATGATTATACCGACGCTGAGATTGATCAATTTCGCGAGGTCTTGTTAACGCTGCAACCGGAAGATATTGCAGGTTGGGCGCGTTCGGTGCAATTGCGCGGCATCACATTGCCGTCTGAAATTCGCGAGGAGCTATTGATGATAGTTTCTGAAGCTCGTGGTCAGAAATAATAAATAGTAAGACAAAACTAATTTATGTTTGAATATCAGTTTTTTAGATTAGCTTTGATTGGCGTAGCGATAATTTCAATTGCTGCAGCCATGATAGGCACATACATCATAACACGCCGCATGGTAGCAATATCCGGCGGCATCACCCACGCTTGTTTCGGCGGATTGGGATTGGGATATTTTCTGGGTGTGAATCCAATAATCATGGCTGGAGTCTTTGCCGTGGCATCGTCGCTCGGCGTTGACTGGATGTCGAAACGCATGCGTGTGCGCGAAGATTCAGCAATAGCCGTAGTGTGGTCTGTTGGCATGGCAATTGGAGTACTGTTTGTATTCTTAACACCTGGATATGTGCCTGAACTTAATTCATTCCTATTTGGCAATATATTGACCGTGTCGAGCAGCGACATCATAGCATTTGCTATATATACACTAGTGCTGATAGCCTTTTTTGCAGTATACTACAAAAAAATAGTTGCTTGTGCATTTGACCCCGATTTCGCGCGCGTCTCAGGCCTACCGGTCACGTTTATCACAACGGCTATGACCGTATTTGTTGCTCTCTGCATTGTGCTCACCATCCGACTCGTTGGCGTGATGTTGCTAATGTCGATGTTATCACTGCCTATGATGATAGCCGAAGTGTGGGTGCACCGATTTAGCCGACTGATGTTTCTATCGGTGGCAATATCTTTGGTGTGCAGCATTGCCGGGCTGTGCATTGGCGCCGTAGTTGATGTGCCATGCTCCGCTATAATTGTAATACTCATGACCGTGGTCTACATCTTCTCGCGCCTCGCACACTCCCTCTCCCAAAACCGCTCCCGAAAAGCTTAGTAGACGAAGCCAACGTTGTCAACCCATAGTGTTAGGTCGAGGGTGCCGATGTACGGCTCACCACCGGCTGCTGAAAACATCACAATAACGTGTGTTGGAGTCGCATCGGCATCATCCCATCCCACTTCTTTTACAGGTACAAGTTTGCCCTTTGAGTTCCTGCCATAATAGCTCTTTTCCTCGGAGATAAGGTTCATAGCCGAAAAATATCCGGGCTGTGTCGTAGCATTTCCATAGATAATTTTAAGATCGTGAGCATTTACCCATCCCGAAGTCGATTTCTTATATTGCTCGCGAGCAGTGCCAACGCGTTTGGCATACAGATTCCCGTCGGCATCCTCCCAACGGCGTTGTAGAAATATGAGTGCCTCTGCAAAGTCAGAGCCGGCAATAGTTTTCTTCTTGCCGAAACCTGATGAGTATATGCGTTGGTTTGTTGACGGAATAGAAACCTTATAGTCAAAACGCAGTGCTTTGGGTCGCTTCGTGAAAGCTACGCCCATTTCCATTTTTGAGTATGGATTTTTGGTAGACTTTACCGGCTCAAGCATCTTCCCAAGAAATATTGATCCGCCAACAATCACGTCAATGTTGATGAAGCCGATTGCTTTGCAGTGCTCGTATTCACATACGAGTTTTGCACATTTACCGCTGCCTCGTGTCTCAGGATACACAGCATTGCTCGTTTTGGTTATGCCTGCCGGACTAGCCAACACGTTAGATGTGGCCCATGGCGAGCCTCCACGATTTGAATATGCGTTGCCCGTATTATCTGTGCCCGAAGGACAAATTTCATATACTTTTTTGGTGTTGCCGCCGAGTAACGATGACTCTTTAATGTTTCGAGTCAACCAGTTATCAAAGTTACCATATTTGAGGAGCTCGAACGTTTCGGCATTTACGTTAGCTGACGCTATCAAAGCGGCTATTGCTAAACACAATGATTTTCTCATAGAATTTTTGAGTCGATTGAGAATAAAATAATTTCTAAAACAGTCCGCAAATTTACTACAATTTTGGAAGAGATAAAAATTAGGCCATCGCAAAGCGAAAATGTTGCCAATATCAGCTACATTTTCGCCAACACTCAAATGTGAAAGTAAAGTAAAATAAAATTTGTAGAATTAACAAAAAAATCGTTACTTTGCAACAACGTATTTCTTACAGTAAAATAATACCATAACCAACATTATTATATTTCGAACAAATGTTTAAAAATCAACCCAAAGGACTATTTGTGCTGGCCCTAGCTAATACAGGCGAGCGCTTTGGTTATTACACTGTTGTAGCGATTTTGCTCCTCTTCTTGCAAGCAAAATTCAGCTTTTCAACGTCAACTGCCGGATTTATTTATTCGACTTTCTTGGCGTTAGTATATTTCATGCCTATGGTTGGTGGTTGGATCGCTGACCGATGGAATTTCCAAAAAACTGTGACTCTAGGCATCTTTGTCATGTTCTTCGGCTATCTTGTTATGGCCCTCCCTACCGGTCGTGGACTAACATCATCGTTAGTAATAATGATGATTGGCATGTTCCTGATTGCTAGTGGCACCGGTTTGTTTAAGGGAAATCTGCAAGTCATGGTTGGCGATTTGTACAACAATCCAAAGTACAGCGATCGTCGCGATGTGGCATTCTCTATTTTCTACATGGCCATCAACATTGGCGCTGTCTTCGCTCCAACGACTTCCGAAAAACTTTGCACATGGGCTTTGAGCTCAAAAGGCTTTACGTATGACCCCAATATCCCCAGCTTGTGTAATCAATTGCTGGCCGGCGAGACCCTCAAGGGCGATGAGTTAGCTCAACTGCAAGCATTTGCCGGAAATACAACCGATCTGACCACATTCGCCGGCAACTATATGGACGCAATTTCTCAAGGCTACACTTTGGCTTTTGCCGTTGCCGCACTCTCTATGGTACTTTCATACTTGATTTATTGGTTTGGCCGCAGCACATACGCCGGCATCTCTGACAATAAAGCAAAATCAGAAAAGACAGAAGAAAAAGTGCAACATCCCGAGCTTACTCCCGAGCAAACTCGCAGCCGCATCACCGCTCTATTATTAGTATTTGCAGTGGTAATATTCTTCTGGATGGTATTCCAACAAAGTGGAGCAACATTAACAAAATATGCCGAGGTATTCACTCAAAACCAAAGCGGCGGCTGGACACGCATCGGATTCAACGTGTGGGCACTAGTTTGCATACTTGTTGGCATATACTCAGCAATGAGCTTCTTCCAATCAAAAAAAATTCGCGGCAAAGTCATCTCTGGAGTTGTATTTTTGGCTGCTGTAGCTATAATCGGCTACTTCTACGCAACAACTCCAAACCCAGTGACAGATATACAACCGCAAATTTTTCAACAGTTTAATCCATTTTACGTCGTAGCTCTCACCCCGCTATCTGTTGGCATATTCAGCTGGTTAGCTAAGAAGAAAAAAGAGCCTTCAGCTCCGCGCAAAATCGGTTACGGCATGATTGTGGCTGCCATAGCATTTTTCTTGCTCAGCTGCTTCTCAATTGGCCTTGGCATTGCTCCCACTGCCGGACAAGGTGCTAATCTTGTTAGTCCGCAAGTGCTCATGGGCATATACCTGGTGCTAACATTTGCCGAATTGCTACTGTCGCCCATGGGCATCTCATTCGTGAGCGAAGTTGCACCTCCAAAATATAAAGGCGCAATGATGGGATGCTGGTTTGGCGCTACTGCCATTGGTAACTACTTGGTATTCATACCTACATTGCTTTGGAATAAAATCGACAATGCACTATTGTGGTGCATACTTGGTGGCGTTTGCTTGATAGCTGCCGGTTTCATCTTCGCTATGATGAAACGCTTGGAAGCCGTTACCGCTGAAAGCGCAGCACAAAACGCCGAATAAATGACTACGAGTTGAATTAGAGAAATCTTTATTTCCCCTTGTTATAATTAGATGGCAGCGTCGTGATGACGTTGCCATTTTCCGTATTTCCATGTCGATTGAGCTGATGTGCCTTCACGTGCTTATGAGCGCCATCGGCCAAATTCATAATATAAATACAAATTAACGATAAAAATCGCGATTTTTATTGTAAATTTGCAACCTCATTTGCATCAGCTTGCTAAAAACACTGAAACTATATAATCTTAATATTCAATATGGACTGGATAACTGATCTATTTTTCCCCGGGCAAACGTCTATTGGCGCAACGCTTGTGCTATATTCGTTTGTGATCGCTTTGGGTATCTACTTAGGCAAACTAAAAATTTTTGGTGTTAGCCTCGGTGTTACTTTCGTGCTCTTTGTGGGTATCGTTATGGGACACTTTGGCTACATCGTTGATGAAAACATCCTCAAATTCGTGCGCGAATTAGGACTAATCCTGTTCATCTTCTCAATAGGTTTGCAAGTTGGTCCCGGTTTCTTCTCTTCATTCAAACGTGGAGGCATGGTGCTCAATGGCCTTGCCGTTACAGCAATAGCGCTCAACGTGCTAATTGTTGTTCTCATATACTACTTTGGCAATGTTCACGACAAAGCAGCTCTCGTTGGTATTATGAGCGGTGCGGTTACCAATACCCCCGGCCTTGCTGCAGCTCAACAAGCTGTTAGCACACTAACTAATGGCTCAGAGATGGCTGACACAATGGCACAAGGATATGCCGCCGCTTATCCCCTCGGCGTTGTGGGCATCATCGCAGCAATGTTCGTGATTAAAGGCATCTTCAGCATCAAAACCGAAGACGAAATTAAAGAAATCGAAGACGAAGTTGAAAACTCTCAACTCAAACCATTCCTCCTCACAATCAAAGTTACAAACAAATTAGTTGACGGCCGCACACTCGTTCAACTACACGACATCATCCAATGCAACTTTGTTGTATCTCGTCTCATGCGCGACGACAACCAAATTGTCATCCCGAAATCATCTACCGAAGTGCATTGCGGTGACCTCCTACTCATCGTTTGCTCAGCAACTGATGCTGACCGCTTCTGCGCAGTTGTGGGCACACAGCAAGAAATGGACTGGGAAACAACCCCAACCCCGGTTTACTCTCGTCGCATACTTGTCACAAAAAGCGAATACAACGGTGTTACAATCGGCTCTCTCCGTTTGCACAACGGTTACCGCCTGAACGCTACCCGTGTGAACCGTGCCGGTGTTGACCTCCTAGCTTCACCGAGCCTTCGCCTGCAAATGGGCGACCGCATCACAGTTGTTGGTGACCTCAACGATATTGAACGCCTTGCTCAACGCCTTGGCAACTCAATGAAACGCCTCAACCAACCAAACCTCATCACAATATTCGTTGGCATAATACTCGGTATCGCACTTGGCTCAATAAACATAGGTTTCGGCATGAAACTCGGCCTCGCCGGCGGTCCTCTTGTAGTCGCTATCCTACTCAGCCGCTTCGGCTACAAAGCAAAACTCGTCACATACACCTCTTCATCAGCCTCACTTATGCTACGCGAACTCGGCATCTGCCTCTTCCTCGCATCAGTAGGTATCTCTGCCGGTAAAGGATTCGGCGCTACCGTATTCAATATGACCGGTATGTGGTGGGTAATCTGGGGATTCGTTATCACCGTTGTGCCACTCATCACTGTAGGTGTAATAGCACGTAAATATTACAAAATAAACTTCCTCACAATCATGGGTCTTATGTCTGGCGGTTACACCGACCCACCAGCACTCGCTTACGCAAACAACTCTACCGGCCACGATCAACCCGCTGTTGCATACTCAACAGTTTACCCGTTGACAATGTTCCTCCGCGTTGTTGCCGCACAAGCACTCATCCTCGCCCTCGCATAAAAATGAAAATTTATACCAAAACCGGCGATGCCGGAACAACATCCCTCGTAGGCGGAAAACGCGTCAATAAAGACGACGACCGCCTCGAGGCTTACGGCACAATTGATGAGCTCAACTCCTGGGTTGGGCTCATCATTGCAACCTCAATACTTCCTGCCGAAGACGACAATACCCTCATCTGGATTCAAAACAAACTCTTCGACCTCGGTTGCGAACTAGCCACCGAGCCCGAAAGCACCTGGAAACCAAAACAAATTTCCACTGACGACGTAGCCCGTCTTGAATCTGAAATTGACCGAATCGACGCTCTTCTCCCTAAACACAACCAATTCATCCTACCCGGCGGCTCCGCACAAGCAGCAAATGCACACATAGCTCGAACAATCGCACGTCGTGCCGAGCGCCGTATGGTCACACTCGCAAACTCTACAACTATCAATCCTCCAGCCATGAAATTTGTTAACCGTCTCAGCGACTATCTATTCGTTTTTGCTCGATACCTTAACAAAATCGCAAAAAAAAATGAACTTTTTTGGAATAAAGATTGCTAGATTATAGAAAAGCAGTATATTTGCACCCCGATTTCATATCACATCCGAATATTTATCAAACAAAAACATAAAACGTACTTAACACTATGTACTGGACACTCGAATTAGCATCTAAACTTGAAGACGCTCCCTGGCCCGCTACCAAAGATGAGCTTATTGACTATGCCATGCGCTCTGGAGCTCCACTCGAAGTTATTGAAAACCTTCAAGAAATCGAAGACGAAGGCGAAGCCTACGAATCTATCGAAGACATTTGGCCTGACTATCCTTCAAACGAAGA
>CAZGAN010000065.1:0-10630 GCA_964523655.1 uncultured Bacteroides sp. | reverse complement strand
CGCGTCTCACCGACCAAAAGTCAGCAAGAGCACATTGACATTTTTACCATCTATTTTATATTCCCTGTGCGCCCGCACGACTTGCCAACCGTAATTTTTCACACACAGTCTGCTGACCAAAAAGCGAGGTAAAAATGTGAAGAGATGTGTATATTTGCAAAAAAACATTGCATACTTTGTAGAATTGTAACTATTTTGTAACTTTGGGAATGAACTTATATCCTAAATACATAACCTACATATTTTTATGAAACACAAATTTTTAGTATTTGCTGTGTGCATTATGGCTGTATTGCCGTCGTTTGCTCAATTTCGTGTTGGCGTTGAAGCCGGATTTAATTTGTCGCATGCTATTGATACAAACAAAACTAAACCCGGATTTAATATTGGTGTGACAGGTGACTACTCGTTCAACAATCATTGGTATGTTGATGCGGCGCTCAAACTGAGTTCACAACCGTGTGGTTACGATGAAGAATGGGCATATTATAATGACCCGGATACAAAGTATCACTCAATAAAAAATAGCACACCTTATTATTTGACACTTCCGGTGCGTGCCGGATATAAATTTGCTCTTAGCAGTAAAACACAAATGTCGGTAGCTGTTGGTCCGATGATTGGCGTAGGTTTGTTCACTCACGGAACATTTCAAGATGATTATTTGGGAATCACTCTCAAGGAAAATTCATTTGATACATTCTCAACATCGCGTTTTGAATACGGAGCAAACGCACGTGTAGGCTTCGAATTTAATAAGCACTATCAAATAGGCGCGGAATATAATTTGTTGCATATTTCGGGCACAAGCGCGTACGATAATCTCGGCATTTTTGCTGTCAATATCGGTTATAAATTCTAGTAGATTACAACATCATTATAAAATGAGGGAGTGCCTGATGGTACTCCCTCAACTATGTTCTTAATAGTAATTAAGAAAAAGAAAGTTATATGACAAGAATTTACGAAAAAGATCCATTAATTTCAGATCGAGCCTTTGTGCTTGCAAACGTTCACCGTCTGCGAAGCTAAGGATGTATAGTGTAGAGTTTTAAAGGTCGATTTTTTTTATTGTCAGCGGCAAAATTAAAAAAAAAAAACATAAGCATGCGCGTTATTAGCTTAATTTTTGTTAACAACGGAGAAAATATATCAAGTAGGGCTACATGAAGGGCGCAGCTCCACCTAACTGCGATAGGCATAATCAGAGGGAAAAAGTGGAGCCGGAGGTTTTGACTGAGGCGAAGTGTGTTGTCAATGGTTTTGTGATTGGATATGCTGCGGTGTTGCAAGCTTCATCGGCTTTGCCCCAGAAGTGCATGGGAAAGAAGTTTGCAACATCAATGGCTTGTAGAAATTGTGCGGCACCAAGGGCATAATTTTCGCCGAGACGCGCGTCAACGGGGAAGAATGCAACGTCGATGTGCGGGGCTTCTGCGGCAATGTCGGCAACAATTGATAGAAATTGTTGCTGCATGCTTTTTACTTCTTGGGGTGTAGACTCTGCTTCCCAATGCCAGTTATTGAGGTCACCGGCATGAAAGATTGTTTTACCGGATGGGAGTGTTACAAGATAGCTCACTCCAATATCGGTTGAATTAAATACTTTGACTGTTATGCCACCGAGTATATTATCGAGTTTATCGCCTTTTTTGACGCGCACGCAATCAACGCCGTCTGGAATGTTGCGAGCGAACACGTCGTTAGAGACTATGTAAAAGCGCTCATGGTCAGTGGCGAGTGCGAATATTTCTCTGTTGAAATGGTCGGGATGATGATGCGACACGAAGAATATGACCGGCAATGATTTGTTGTCAGCCAAGAGTTTTTGCAGAGAGTATGTTGGGTCTTGATAGTAATCAAAGACGAGTATTGCCGTTGTGGTTTTTACAACGAATCCACTGTGTTGGAGATAAGTGATTTCATTCATGGTAGGATATGATTTTTAGTATATTAGATTGTTATAGAGAGCCCATCGTAAGCGAGGGCAACATTGTCGGGAAGGGTTGGCTGCACATCGGCATGTTTGCCCATGTGGTGGCTGATGTGAGTGAGATAAGCTTTTTGGGGCTTCACTTTTTCGATGATTTCGAGCGCCTCGGCAAGATTTATGTGGCTCATGTGCTCTTCAATGCGCAAAGCATTTATAACCAACACTTTCACACCGCGCATAAGCTCAATAGTGCTATCGGGCATGGTTTTACAATCGGTAACGTAAGCCAAATCGCCGATACGATAGCCAAGGATAGGCATTTTGAAGTGCATGACAGGCAATGGGATTATCAAGTCGTCGCCGATATGAAACGATGTATGGTCATCAACTTCATGGAGATTGAAAGTCGGCACACCGGGATAAAGATTTTTGCGGAAGCAGTAAGGCACGCGATTTCGCAAGTCTTCGGCGACATCAGCACGGCAATAGACGTTGAACTTTCCGGTAGCGCAGTAAGGGCGCATATCGTCAACTCCGCCAACGTGGTCGTAGTGGGTGTGTGTAATTAGTGCAGCGGTGAGCGAAGGTGAGCCGGTATTAAGCATTTGCATGCGGAAATCGGGGCCGCAATCAATGAGAAGATTGTTGCCGTTGTTTGTTTCGAGCAAAGCAGAAGTGCGCAGACGCTTGTCGCGCGAGTCGGCTGAAGTGCAAACCGAGCAGTTGCAACCAATTTGAGGTACACCGGTTGATGTGCCGGTGCCGAGGAATGTCAATTTCATTGTCGATAACGTGTTAAGACACCTTCTTCAAAAAACAAATACACGCCGTTGTCGTAAGTCCAACGTTCAACCATACCACCGGAAGTAGGCACGCGGGTATAGTCGTTAGGGGCGCCCAAAGCGAGGCGGCACTCGTTTGATGTCATGCCCGACTCAATTTCAGAGCGCATAATCAAGCCCCACACACGGTCGGTGATTGTGGTGTATTTGCTGCGAGGATTATCAAAAGCGAAAAGAGTGTCAAAGTTGCGAGTAGATGTAGGGTCTGAGCCAATGGTCATGAGCACGGAGTACTCTTGGCCCGAGCCGTCACTAAAAAATACTTGTAGCGGTTGGTTTGCGTTGCCGGGCGTGACACGAGTAATGGTTACCGGCACGTAGCGCAAGCCTTTAATTTCAGCGCCGTCAGCGTTTATACGGCGAGAAGTAAGTATGTAGTAGGTATTACCAACCATGCGCTCAGAGACAGTGTCGACCACGCTCATTTCAACGGTGAAAGGCACTTCAAACGTGGCACGTTCATCGAAAGAAGAACGCAAAATGCCCGGACGATACATGAAGTGACTGCCCTTACGATCCATGAAAGTTAGCATCACTTCCTCGTCGCCGGTCACAGAAACGCTTGAAGAAATGTTTGTGAGAACAATTTCAGAGCCTGATAGTGAATCGGGAACAACGGAATTGTAGGCACTTTGAGGTGAAAAGATGAGCGAAATGCGATTATCGGTGACATACAAACGCTTACCGGCTTGCCACGTTTTAGGAGGCTGGCCGTTAACGTCTTCGAGAAACCGCTTTTCGGCGCTTTCAACGATTTTGCGTTTTTTTATTTCGCGGTCGGTAATTTTGGGTGTACTCTCCACGCCGGTGAAGCAGGCTGCCAATGCAGGGAGCATCATCGCGCAGATGAGCACACGCAGTATATTAATTTTCAGATATTTCATTTATTAGGCTTAATGCCGAGATTTTGGAAGATGAACGAATAGATGTCGGTATATTCGTCAATGATTTTGCCCACGGGCTTACCGGCACCGTGTCCGGCTTTAGAGTCGATGCGAATAAGTTTTGGGCGGTCGCCGGTTTGAGCAGCTTGGAGAGTTGCAGCGTACTTGAAAGAGTGAGCCGGCACAACGCGGTCATCGTGGTCGGCAGTTGTTACCAAGATAGAAGGGTAACGGACATCAGCACCGCTCTTGATGTTGTGAAGCGGAGAGTAAGCGAGCAGATAGTCGGCCATTTCTTTAGAGTCGGCAGAAGTGCCATAGTCATGAGCCCAGTTCCAGCCGATAGTGAAAAGGTGGTATCGCATCATGTCCATAACGCCAACGCGAGGAATTGCTACGCGGAAAAGGTCGGGACGTTGGTTTGCGCAAGCGCCGACCAATAAGCCGCCGTTAGAGCCGCCTTCAATGGTGATGAGGTCAGGATTAGTCCAGTTTTGTTCAATCATGAATTCGGCAGCTGCGATGAAGTCGTCAAACACATTTTGCTTTTGCATAAGAGTTCCGGCTTCGTGCCAAGACTCGCCGTACTCACCGCCGCCACGCAAATTAGCTTGAGCATAGATGCCACCGTTTTCGAGCCAGAGCAAACGGTTTGGTGAGAAAGACGGATTGAGAGTGATGTTGAAACCGCCGTATCCATATAGATATACGGGATTTTTACGGTCGCGAAGAGTCCCTTTTTTGTAAGTTATAAACATAGGAATCTTAGTGCCGTCTTTTGAGGTATAGAAAACTTGCTTAGTGACGTAATCGGCAAGGTTTATGCCTTTGATTGAAGTTGAGCGCACAAGCGAGCTTTCATTTTTTTCCAAGTCATAAGCATATATTTCGGCGGGACTAGTGATAGAAGCGAAGCTATAAAACACTTCGTTGCTACCTTTAGAAGCGGAGAAGCTAACCGATCCATAACCGGGAAGTTTTATTTCATTGATGAGAGAGCCGTCAAGGTTGTAGACGTAAGCGTGATTAGCAGCGTCTTTGTCGTAAGTGAGAATCATTTTACCATCGCCAGCCATGCGAGCACCAACTAAGACATCTTTAGCCTCGGGAATCACTTCGCGCCAGTTTTGTTGGCGAGGATCAGCGATTGGAGCTGCAACGATGCGATAGTTTGGAGCATTAACTGAAGTGTAGAAGTAAATTTCACCGTTTACGATGTCGATAACGTCAATGCTATTGAGTTGGTCATCAGCCACGGTAACCCAATCAGCGCCGTCAACATGCAGTTGTTTCACTTTAAGGGCATTACCATTACCTTGTCCGCCAATAGTTATAACAATGGCAGAGGCATCGTCGTTAGTCCATGCTTTGTGGAAATGTAGCGGAGCTTTCAAGTCTTCGAAAGCGATGGTGTCGTTTGATTGCGGCTCACCGATTTTGTGATAGTAAACTTTGTGATATTCGTTGGCGTTAGAAAATTCTTTGCCGGCAGCGGGAGCGGGATATGCGCTATAATAGAATCCGTCGCCATCCCAAGAAATGCCGGTGAATTTAGCCCAAAGTATATGGTCAGACAGCAATTGTTTTGTGGCAGTGTTGAGCACATATATTTCTGTCCAGTCGCTACCACTGCGGGCAATTGTGTAGGCGAAATATTTGCCGTCTGGGCTCATAGAAATGCCGGTAAGAGCAACAGTGCCGTCAGAGCTGAGGGTATTTGGGTCGAGGAAAACTTCGGCATCGGCGCCATCAACTGACGAAGCGCGGTAGAGCACAGATTGATTGCGCAAGCCGTCGTTTTCAAAATAGTAGTATTTGTTGTCAGCGTATTTTTTAGGGACACCATGCTTAGCATAGTTATTGAGCTCGGTCAAACGAGCATGAATTTGAGCGCGGAAAGGAATAGCGTCGAGATAGCCGCGAGTAACAGCATTTTCGGCGTTAACCCAAGCTAACGTAGCGGCAGCAGTATCATTTTCGAGAGGTCTATAAGGGTCAGAGACAGAGCGGCCGAAGTAGTTATCTACAGTATTATCAGATGGTGCTACGGGGTATTTAAGCACTGACTGAGCATTGATTGCAGTTAAAGACATAGCCAAAGCGGTTATAGAAAGGAATTTTTTCATTTTAAAATGGATAAATAAACATAGAGGAGTATTATCACACAAATATAGTCGATTTTTTGGAATCAAACAAGTGATTTTTTTGTAAATTAACAGAAACACAGTCATGCTATATAGCTGATAATGTAGATAATAAATCAATTAAAGATTTTTATGAAATATTTTATTAGATTTTCCAATAATTCGTTATGATATTTGCGAAAAATATTATAAATTTGCGTGTCTTTACACTTAAATATTTAATATTCAAGATAATTACCGTAAAAACTTCATATTTATCCCATGAAAAGAATAACCCTCTTTTTAGCGACAGCAGTGATGGCCGGGAGCGCGATAGCCAATGTGCTCACGCCCGAAGAAGCGCTCAACCGAGCAAAGACAACCACGGCATCACAACACATCAAAAGCCTAAACGCTTCAACACCAAAACTAGTAAATACGTACACCGCCGCTAACCAACCGGCAGTATATTTGTTTTCGCAAGGTGACGACAAAGGTTACATGGTGCTATCAGCAGATGATGCAACAGAAGCCGTGCTCGGCATTTGTGACAGCGGAAGCATAGACGTAAACAACATGCCACCGGCTATGACAGCATGGCTAGAAGGCTATGCCAACCAGATTGCCTATGTTCGCGAGAATGCACCTTCCTCATACCAACGCCCGGAGCGCGTGACAAAAGAGCGCAAATCGATATTGCCGATATGCAAAACCATGTGGCAACAAGGCTCGCCATACAGCGATCAATGCCCAAATAATTATGCGACGGGTTGTGTTGCAACATGTCTTGCTCAAATATTGAAGACGTATAACTATCCGGCAAAAGGCGAAGGCACTTATTCATACTCATGGAATAACTCAAAGCTGTCGTTCGACTTTGATAGCAATCCGTTTGATTGGGACAATATGCTAGACTCGTATAGCGATGGCACAGCAACCGATGCTCAAAAAGAAGCTGTTGCTAAATTAATGTATGCATGCGGAGTTGTAGTTGATATGAACTATAAATCGAGCGGTAGCGGAGCATACCCTATCAACTTGCTTAAGACAGGCCCTCAATATTTGAAATTAGACAAGGGCATTAGATATTACAATCGTGACTACTATGGAGTTGACGAGTGGAACGATATGGTGTATGAGGCACTTTCAAACGGAGGACCTCTCATGTATAACGGATGCATCGTGAACTCAACACAATATGCGCATGAATTTGTGTGCGACGGATATCTTGATGACGATTTATTCCACATCAACTGGGGTTGGGGAGAAGACTACAACGGTTATTACCGTCTCACTGCTCTTGACCCATATTGCGCCGGTTTTAACACAACATCGTACGGATATCTTTATTACCAAGACGTTGTTTGCTATATCAAACCGGCAGAAGCGAATTCAAAGGTATATCAACAGATGTATTGCGGTAACAACTTTACCATTTCAACGACAACCGAAGCGCTGAGTAACGACATTGAGCTCACCGGTGGATTGTATAACTATTCAGCAGGTACAATGTCGGGCGTGGCAGGAATAAAGATATCAGATTTGAACGGCAATGTGATATGCTATTCAGGTGATACGAAATTCACAAATCTAGCCAGCCAAGCGAATCTCGGCACATATAAGGTTACCCTACCCGATGAGCTTGATAACGGCACCTACGTTGTAACGCCAGCATTTAAAGCTGACGGTGGTGAGTGGCAAGATGTTCGCACAAAAATCAGCGGCACGCAATCATACACCATGAATGTGAGCTATAACACTTGCACATTTACACCGACAGCAACTCCGGCACTTGAAATTTCAGATTTCACACTGTGCTCACCGATATACGCAAATGAAATGTTCTGTGTAACGGCAAAAATCAAGAATCCGACGAGCACAGAGTATAGTGGAAAAATAGCGCTTGCACTTATATCGAGCAACAGTGCCGGCACTCGCAAGCAAACATTTGCTACGAGCTATTACGTGCCCTTGTACGTACCGGCAGGCGAAGAAATAGACCTCAAATACACCGATCTATTCACCAAAGGTTCAGGAGGTACAGACTACGAAATAGCACTTGTTGATGGAAGCGGCACATACATTTCAGACTTAATTGCTGTGACAATGTCGTCAGGGTCACCAACATCTGAAGTTTACACCACAGCTCCGGTATTTGAAAATGTGAACAATGTGCAGAAAGAGCAGATTAAAGCATCAATCGATTTCAGCTGTAAATCGGGCTACTTCAACAAATGTTTGTTCATATTGATATATGACGTTGACGACAAAGGCACGGCAATAGGAGCATCAAATATTGCTACACTAGCTAGTGACAACGTGATAGCAAATGCAGGTGAAACAGTTACGGTGCAATTTCACGGAGAGATGCCTAACGCAGTGGCAGGCAAATCATATCGCGGCTTTGTGTCAACGAATTCAAATTGGGTGAAAACAGCTGACGACAAATATGCGTCAACACTATTCACCATCGGCGAAAGCTCAGGTGTTAGCGACGTGATGAACAGCGAAGCTGAAGTGGTTTCTACCGAATATTACACTCTGCAAGGATCGAAAGTTAAAGCATCGGCAATAGTTCCGGGGCTTTACATCAAAGCAGAGACGTTATCAAATGGAGCAAGAAGAGCATCTAAATGCGTAATCAAATAGAGAACATTCTCTTCATATATACATTCTTCATTCTGTGATTGAATAGGCGATATGTCGTGCAGACATGTCGCTTATTTTTTCATGATGCGTGTGCCAACAACCTCGATAGCATCAAGGTCAATGAGCTCTCGCATTATGTCAACAATATTTTCGCGTTTTTGGCGCAGCACGCGGCACAATTCGTCGATATCAATACCATCGGGGGTAGCGGCAAGGCGCAAAATGGCGTCGTTGACATCGACAAAAGGAGGCATAGCAGCAGTCTTTTTTGAGCGGCACACATCGCAGCGTCCACACGGCTGTACATCTGTCTCGCCAAAGTATTCAAGCAGCACTTTCGACCTACACTCGTCGGTGCCAAACACGAAACGGCGAATGGCATTGAGGCGATGCTCCATGAGTTTGCGACGGTCTTCGTAGACTTGTGGAGAAAGGGTGACGTATTTGGGGAGCTCGCGCGATGTGGTGTAGTAGATGTATGGTATTGCCTTGCGCGGCACGTAGTGAAGCACATGCATGCGCGAGAGTGCAAGCATTGCTTGGTAGACGTTATCTTCGGTAACATCGGCGGCGGCAGCCACACGGCTCTCGCTGATGTAGACGTATTCGCTGAATAGTCCGGTGTAAAGACGCATAACAGCCATTAATACGCGGTCTTCGTTCTCGTCAAGGTCGAGAGTATAAAGCTCGTCGCGTCGGCAGAGGAAAATCATGCGCGACTGAGTAGGAGCCTCATCAACGAATTCGAAATAACCGGCTTGTGTGAGCAAAGCGAGCGCACCACGCACAGGGCCGGGTTGCAATTTGTAGACAGCGCAAAACTTGTTTAAGTCGAATTCGAAGACCTTGTTGTAGCCTTCGCCAACGGGCACATCCAGGAAATTGCCGACCAGCTCGTAAACACGGCGAATAAACTCGCGGTCGGGGAATGCTTCATTGAGACGGCGAGTGAGCATGCCTTTATCGGTAGCCGAAGCAAGGATTACGGCAAAGGCGGGTTTTCCATCACGGCCGGCGCGGCCGGCTTCTTGGTAATATTCTTCAAGCGAAGGGGGAACGTCCATGTGCACGACCACGCGCACATCAGGTTTATCAATACCCATGCCGAAAGCATTTGTAGCCACCATGACACGCACTTGTGAAGATTTCCAAAGCTCTTGGCGCTCGGTTTTGACCTCAACATCAAGTCCGGCATGATAGAACGATGCGCTGATGCCGTTTGCGATGAGGGTGTCGGCAATCTGTCGTGTTTTCACGCGCGAGCGCACATAGACGATTGCCGTGCCTGAGGTTTTGTGCAACACCTCAACGAGTTTGTCGATTTTGCTATCGGTGAGACGGACAACGTAGCTGAGGTTGTCGCGGTCGAAGCTAAGCGAGAAAACATTGTGGTCGGCGCCAAAATTTAGGCGGAACATTATGTCGTCGCGGACAACCGGGGTTGCGCTGGCAGTGAGTGCTAGGACTGGGACGTTTTCGCCAACAACTTTTCGGAGTTCAATAATTTTGAGGTATGAAGGGCGGAAATCGTATCCCCACTGCGAAATGCAGTGAGCTTCATCGACAACAATAAGAGAGACTTGCCATCGGCGCATTTCTTCGATGAACGATTGCGAGCGCAAACGTTCGGGCGACACGTATAGAAGTTTGGCTTTTTGCAGGCGGCAACGGTCGTAAGCGAGCGTCACTTCGCGGCGAGTGAGTCCGGAATAGATATACACGCCGCGAATGCCACGGTCGCGCAAGTTATCGACTTGGTCTTTCATCAAAGAGACCAGAGGAGTGACCACGACGGTGAGCCCCGGCAAAATCAATGCCGGCACCTGAAAAGTAATTGACTTGCCGCCTCCGGTAGGCAGCAAGCCAAGAGTATCGTGTCCATCGAGTACGGATTGGATGATTTCGCGCTGACAAGGGCGGAAAGCATCGTATCGCCAGTACTTTTTCAGTACCTCTTCAGGAGTCATAGCGTTTCGAATTGATGAGCTATTTGCTGATGTGAATCTGCTTTACAAGGAGTTGAAGAGTTGAAGTGGCATTTCGATGTTTGTTTTCTTCGATGGTGAAGCAGATGTCGAATGGGTTGCCGGCATGGATGCTGTCGAAATATTTAGCCATATTGAAAGCTATGCCATTGAAAACTTTGCCACTAGTATCGTCAACGAGCTCGAGCTTGATGTGCTCCATGTTTTTACCAAC
>CAZGAN010000064.1:0-10782 GCA_964523655.1 uncultured Bacteroides sp. | reverse complement strand
TTGACATCGCTTACCATTATTAGTGTGGCAACGGCAGTTGTGGCAAGAAATGTTGCAATTGGTGGTAGATTTGTATCAATGAAACATTTGTTGCAACACGTGTAACATGTGTTATATGCATGATTTGTTGGCGGTTGTAATTTTGTGACGTAAACTTTTTAACACGACAACAAAATTTTTAACCAAACCAACATATCATGACTAAATCCTTAATCAGTTCACTACTGCTATTTTTTGCAGTTCTGACAACTTACGCCCAAGACCTCACCGTGCATGGTACGGTAGTCTCGAAAAGTGACGGAGAACCGCTTATCGGTGCTTCAGTAACATTACCTCAAACTAATATGTCTGTCGTAACCGACATTGACGGAACGTTCACCCTCAAAGCTCAAAAGGGAGCACAAATCAAAATCTCGTACGTGGGATATAATGATTATGTGGGGACTGTAGCTCCGGAGATGACCATTGAATTGGCAGAAAACACATCAGTGCTCGATGAGGTTGTTGTGGTCGGTTATTCAGCAGAAAAGAAATCAGACCTCACCGGTTCAGTATCGGTAGTGAAGATGAAAGATGTGGCAGACACACCAACCGGCAATGTTTTGCAAGCCTTGCAAGGACGAGTTGCCGGCATGAATATCACAACCGATGGCACTCCGGGTGGCACTTCTACCGGTGTATCAATTCGCGGTGCATCTTCTTTCCGCAGCGATGCAAATAGTCCGCTATACGTCATAGATGGCGTGATGACCCGTGAAAACATAGCAACCATTTTAAATAGCAATGACATTGAGTCAATACAAGTGCTCAAAGATGCCTCATCGGCAGCTATATATGGTGCTCAAGCAGCCAATGGTGTTGTAATCATTACCACCAAACGTGCCAATAAAGGAGAAACACATATCACATTTGATGCTACTCTCACTGCTCAAACTTATCAAAGCGGCATTGACTTGCTCAATGCAAACCAATGGGGCGAGGTTTATTGGTCGGCATACAAATATGCTAACAATGGAGCTACTCCCAACAGCGCAATATATGGCAATGGCGCTACTTCGCAATTGCAAAACTACACAAACATCAACGGTGCTCAAGTTCTTGCCGGAAACACTGACTGGGAAGACGAAATTCACCGCACAGCGCTGATGCAAACATATAGCATTGGTCTCGCTAAAGGTTCTGATAACGGTTCTACTTCGCTCTCTTTGAGTTGGCTCGACCACGATGGTATTGTGAAGGGAACAGACTTCCAACGTGTAAACACACGTCTAAGCTCTGACTACGGATTTCTCAATAATCATCTGAAAGCCGGTGGCAATATGGCTGTAAACTGGTGGAAAGCGCACTATGCACCTGATGGGGTTGAAGAAAGCGCTATCAAACAACATCCTGCAAAAGTTGCTTACGACACAAACGGCGACTATAACGATGCAATCTCCGACGTGCTTGGTGACACTCCCAACCTCTTACGTTTGATTAATAACAACTCAAAAAACAAACATGAGTATTGGCGCATATTTGGCAACGCTTACTTGTCAATCGAGCCGATTAAAAACTTGATAATCAAGACTAATTTTGGTGTGAATTTCTATAATGAATCGAACAAGACATTCGAGCCTAAGTGGATGCGCGACGATGTGAACAAACTTTCACAATCTACAGCTAAAAATGTTGACTGGGTATGGACAAACACCGCTCAATACAACTTCGATATAAATAAGAATTCGTTCATGTTCTTGCTCGGTTATGAAGCGAAAAAGAACCATTCAGAAGCTCTCAGTGGATATGGCACAAACCTCGCTATTGAAGATGAAAACTATTGGTATCTGTCGAGTGTAACTGCCGGACAGCAAACAAGCTCAAGTGCAAGCAACTACTCAATGGCATCAGCTTTCGCAAAGATTAATTATAGCTACGATAGCCGCTACCTCCTGTCGTTCACACTTCGCCGCGACTCATCATCACGATTGAGCTCTGAAAATAATTCAGACTACTTCCCCTCAATCTCAGCCGGTTGGCGCATCAGCCAAGAAAGTTTCATGGAAAGCACTCACTCATGGCTAAATGATTTGAAACTTCGTGGATCATGGGGTATTAACGGTAATGATATTATTGACAATGAGGCATTCTATACAAAATATCTTGTTTCGCTCAATGGCGCTTCATACAACATGAACGGTGACGGCACAACACTCGCTGCCGGTGCATACAAAACACGCTCTACCAACCCCGACCTCAAATGGGAACGCACTTATCAAACAAACGTTGGTGTTGATGCTTCGTTCTTAAATAATCGTTTGAGTGTATCGCTCGACTACTTCTACAAAAAGACAAACGATATGCTCGTTGAGAAGCCCTACATCGCTGTAATCGGCGAAGGCGGATATTGCTGGTATAACGGTGGATCAATGACTAACAAAGGCTTCGAAATGGCTATTAACTGGCGCAGTAAAGTCAACGACTTCAACTACGAAGTTGGATTTAATGTCACAGCTACCAAAAACCGTGTAACATCATTGCTCGAAGACATTTACTACACTTATGGCGGTGGTAATGGTATTGATAAATCTCTTGTAGGTCAACCATACGGCTCTTGGTTCGGATATGAAACAGACGGCATATTCCACTCTCAAGCAGAAGTTGATGAATATTGCTCAAAATATCAAGTTGAATTTGGCAATCCCGGTGTTGGTCGCATAAAATATGTTGATACAAACGGTGATGGTAAAATCAACAGTAATGACCGCACTTGGCTTGGCGTTGATTTGCCAAAAGCTCAACTCGGTTTGAATCTCGGTGCTTCATGGAAAGGCTTTGACATGAGCTTATTCTTCAATAGCATTTTCCGCGACGCATACAACAACTCAAAATATTACACAGACTTGTTCCAATGCTGGATTGGTAACCACTCTACTCGTTTGCTCAAAGCAGCCAACGCTTACAACGATTACTTGACAACCGGTTATTACAACTGCAACACTCCGGCACCCACAACCGATAACAGCAATAATGAAAATGAGGTTTCTCGATTCTATATTGAAAACGGCTCATTCCTACGTTTGAAAACATGGACTTTGGGTTACACACTTCCGCAGCCGTTGCAACAAAAGTTGCATCTCTCAAATGCCCGCGTTTACGTACAAGCACAAAACGTGTTCACAATTACCGGCTACACCGGTGCTGACCCTGAAGGACTTGGTTACCCGTACGCCCTACCCCGTCAATACACATTTGGCTTGCAATTCGGTTTCTAAAACAGTTTAATCTAAATCAAATATCAAAAGCAATGAAACTCAAACATATCATATATACAGTTTGCTTGGCAGCAACTATGACTGCTTGCAGCGATGATTTTCTCGAGAACAAGCCTCAAGGTAGCCTCAACGATGCCGTTATGGGATCTACAGATGGTGCAGAATTGTTGGTAAACTCAGCCTATGCAGCTCTTGGCGGTCCGGAAGGACAAGATTGGAGCGTGTGGTGCCATCCGACTTCTAACTGGACATACGGTGAAGTTCGCTCAGATAACGCTTACAAAGGCGGTGGCGGCACCGGTGACTTAAATGAAGTGCACCGCATGGAAATATTCGATGTTGAGGCAAACAATGGATTTCTTGATAGCAAATGGTATCATTTATATTGCTCATTGCAACGTTGCAATGCTGCTTTAAATGTGCTCAACGCTTACTCAGACGATGAAATCGACAATCGACAATCGCGTATCGGCGAGATGAGAATGCTTCGTGCTCACTTCTTCTTTGAACTTGTGCGTCTATTCAACAAAGTGCCTTACTTTGATGAAAACGTCGCCACTCCCGACTATACATCAATCAGAAATGATGAATTTACTCGCGATCAATTACTTGGCAAAATTGCTCAAGAAATGCTTGACGCAGCTGAATTGCTGCCCGAATCACAATCGGAAGTCGGCCGCATTCACAAGTATATAGCACTTGCTTATGCTGCTAAAGTGAAGCTCTATCAAGCTTACGAAGAAGACGAAAGCACTCACAAAGTGATCAATGTAAACAAGTCTCTACTCAACGAAGTTGTGCAGTTGATTGACCGAGTGCTTAACACCGGCCGCTATGGCTTGCTCGATGATTATCAAGGTCTTGATTTAATTGCAAACGAAAATGGCAAAGAATCAGTGTTCGCAATTCAATATTCGATGAACGATGGTAGTGCAAGCGCAGGACGCATAAATTGGAGTAACCTTCTAAATTCGCCTTCAGGTAACAGTCCTTATAGCGGAGATGGTTTCTTCCTACCATCGCAAGACATTATCAATGCCTATCAGACCGATGCCAACGGACTTCCCGAGTTTGATTATCAATCACTTCCCGATTATAGCGTGGTGAATTTTGTTGACGAACAAAATGTCACAATTTCAAACACATCACACAGTGTTGACCCGCGTCTTGACTTTGTGGTTGGACGCCCGACAATCACATGGAAGACATATACAGACAGCCCGTGCATGTCATGGGTTCGCGACCGCGGCACTTATGGCCACAATTGCATCAAACGTTTCTGGGTGTCTCCTGAAAGCGGCGACATGTATCAAGGATGGCCTTGGGGAGCTTCAAGCCTCAATTGGCAAATCATCAGAACTGCAGATTTGTATTTGTGGAAAGCTGAGGCTTTGATTGAAATTGGCACAGATCTTGAAACTGCACGTACACTCATCAATACAATTCGCACACGTGCAATGAATAGCCCGCACGTTAAAGACTTCAACGATAGCTCAAAAGACGCAGCAAATTACAATATAGGTCTATATCCTGCCAGCGGTTGGACTCAAGATTACGCTCGCAAAGCTTTACGCACTGAGACACGCCTTGAAAAAGCATTTGAAGGTGAGCGTTATTTTGACCTGGTGCGTTGGGGCATTGCCGGTGATGTTATGACTAAATACATCGACAATGAAAAAGACAACAGAACGTATTATAACAATGCAGCGTTCACAGCACAAAAAGATGAATATTATCCCATACCGACAAATCAGTACAATTTCTCAGGTGGTATTTATACCCAGAATCCGGGGTATCCTTCATTCTAAAGGTTAGTTTAAGTGGTAATTTAATAATGGCGGCCCGAATAGAGCCGCCATTATTATTGTTGGGAATCATTCTATTTTTGATGTGCGATGTTGAAGGTCAGATGGCGATTCGCCAAAATAATCTTTGAAACATTTTGTGAAGTAGCTTGGAGTGGTGAACCCGACTTCGTAAGCTATCTCAGAGACTGTTCGCTCTGACGAAGACAACATTTTTGCCGCTCTCTTCAAGCGTATGTTGCGCAAAAGCTCTACCGGTGAATAGTTGGTGATTGCTTTTATTTTGCGGTAGAATTGCACGCGACTCATGCCTAATCGCGAGCCCAACTCTTCGACACTGAGTTCGGGATTTGATAGCTCTTTTTCTACGATTTTCAAGAAACGATTGTAGAATTCGTTATCAATATCTTTACCTTGTGTATTAGTTTTTGGTGCGGCTTGTTTTTGAGCAGGTTGTGATGCCGTTGCGCTATCGGTTAGCACTTCTTTTATTCGCTTGCGATTTTCAACAAGAGCCTTGCAACGAGCCACAAACACGCCGGCGCTAAACGGTTTTGAAAGATATGCATCTACCCCACTCTCATAGCCTTCAATTCTTTGTTCGTCAAGAGAGCAAGCAGTGAGCATGAGCACCGGGATATGCGAAGTGTTTACCTCTGATTTCAGTCGGCGCACACATTCCATGCCATCCATATTTGGCATCATAACGTCGCAGATAATCAAGTCGGGCACATACTTTGAAGCCATCTTTATGCCTTGTAATCCATCGGCAGCCTCAATCACTTGATAGCTATCGTTGAGCATAGTACGAATGTATGTGCGTATGTCGGCATTATCGTCTATGGCAAGCACACAAAGTTTGTCGGGCTCGATCTCAACATCGGGGGCTTCAATCGGTGATAATTCCGTAGTTACGACAGTGGTGTCAATCTCTTTGCCGGTATAAACCTCAGCACTACTCACATGTGTCACCGGAATTGATACGTAAAATGTTGTTCCTTCGCCTGGCTTACTCTTCACTGAGATATCACCTCCATGTAAATTAACAAACGCTTTTACTAAAGCCAAGCCGATGCCCGAGCCTTTTGCATGAACTTTATCTACTTGATAGAATTGTTCGAATATGTGGCCAATTTCGTCAACAGGTATGCCAACTCCGGTATCGGCAACAGTTAGTTGCAAGGTGTTGTTTACATTGGCTACTGTCACGTCAATTGAACCGTTTTCAGGGGTGTATTTAAATGAGTTTGAAACTAAATTGAAAAACACGCGCTCCATTTTCTCTACGTCAACAGCCATTGTGAGGTTGTCGCCTTCGTTTTCATGCAAATTAAAATGCACATGACGTTTGAATGCCATAGCTTTAAATGAGTCAGCCCATTCAGCAAAACACACACGCAGATCAGCCTCGGCGACATTCAACTTCAGCTTGCCGCTCTCGTATTTTCTGAAATCAAGTATCTGATTTATGAGGCGCATAAGTATGCTACAATTCTTTTTCGCCAGGCGGACTAATGCTATTTGGCGCTCATCAAGATTTTTAGCATCGGCAAGCTGATTTATGGGGTCGGAAATTAGCGTAAGAGGAGTGCGCAAGTCGTGAGAAACATTGGTAAAGAATACTAGTTTCGCTTGTGTTGCTTCTTGGAGTTGTGCATTTAGGTTGCGTTGTTTTTCATATTGTTCACTGAGTAGCTCTTGGTTTCTTTTTTTCGCCCAATAAGCTTTGAGTAACACAAAAATCAATATTGCAGATACAATCAGCAACGCACATACAGCAAAAAATAGAGAGCGTTGTGTTTTGCTTTCATCAAGGTAAGTATCAACTTGACCTTTTAGCAACTGTATGCGTCCTGATTCCTCATTAAGCTTTTGATTTTGGAGCAGTAACATGTGTGCATTCGAGCTATCAATTTGAGTTGAGGACTCAAGTATGTTGTTGCGTGGCACAGACTTGCCATTGAGTATATCAAGAGCGATTTTCACTAATTCGCTGCCACCGGTTGGATAGATGAACGTTGCATCAATCACGCCATCATCAACAGCTTTGATTCCCATTTGGGCTGTGCCATCTATACCGACTATTATCGGGTTGATATTGTGATTTTTTGCCGACTCGCTCACGGCGATTGCCATACGGTCGTTTTGCACGAAAACGGCATCAATGTCATTGTAGATATTGAAAAGCGAATCGGCCATTGTTTTACCACCTTGAGGAGTCCAGTCGGAGTAAACAGTTGTGAGTAAGTTTATATTATTGTTTATTGCTGATACAAATCCGGTGTGACGGTCTTTTGCGGGTGTAGAGCCTTGCAATCCGCCAATTTCTAGAACCTTGCCTCCATTTTTCAATCGCAAATTAATGTAATCGCCGGCTGCTTCACCGATTTGCACATTGTCAGCGCCGACGTATGCCGTATAGCTGTCACCATTAACTTCGCGGTCAAATATCACAACGGGGATGCCTTTGTTGTATGCCGTTTTGAGTATAGGTGTGATGGCATCAGCCTCGCGTGGCGAAGCAATGATGATGTCATAATTGTTGTTTATGAAATACTCGATGTCGGCTATTTGCTTTTCGTTGTTGTCGTCGGCAGAAAGTATGGTCACTTCGGCATTATCATGAAAAATCATTTCACGATTAATCTCGTCGTTAAGAGTTTCGCGCCAGTCATCATAGCTATTTTGCGACACACCAATTCGATATTTTTGGCTATTATCACATGCCGTTGCAACAATGGCCACGGCTGTCACTGCAAGAATGGATTTCAAATTCATAGATTTTGGGCTTAATGATGGTGCAAATTTAGTGATTTTGCCGGATGCTACAAAGCTAAGTTAGTGACAATTACGTAACAAACTTTTGCCAAATGCAACAAATGTTTCATTGGCTATCAAATTTGTTACATCGAAACATTTATGCATGATGCCGAAACAAATGTTTTACGGATTCTTTTTAGTGTGATATTAAATTTGCAACAGAAAAAATTTAACCACGAAACCATAAAACACTTTTCGAATATGAAAAAGACTAAATCAATAATCGCCTCGGTGGCATTGGCAATAGCAAGCCAGATGATCGCCGCTGACGGAATAAATGTCAACTTCACCGGAGACAATACGTGTATGGTCAAAGTTTCTGCCCAAGGCAAGAAATTCATTATGTTGCCGGTTGAAGAAGCGATGCCCGACGCAACAATCAACGTGCTGGTGAATGGCAACCTCAGTCAAACTATATATGTGCGTCTCGCCGTTAGTAAGATTGACTATTATGTGCCGTTCGACATCTCGCAATATGGCAACGACAACGTTGTGCTTGATGTGCGCACTGATGACAATGCTTCACGAGCCCGTTCACATAGCATTAAAAATGATGTATGCTGGAACAAGATGAGCTTCAGTGACACTTATAATACAGACAACACAGAAAAATATCGTCCGCTATACCACCACACTCCGCTCTACGGATGGATGAATGATCCAAATGGCATGGTGTATAAAGACGGCGTGTGGCATCTATATTACCAATACAACCCTTACGGCTCTCGTTGGCAAAATATGCACTGGGGTCATTCTACAAGTACCGACCTTGTCAATTGGGAACATCGCCCTATAGCAATTGCGCCTAACGGCCTTGGCTCTGTTTTTAGTGGTAGTTGCGCTGTTGACAAGAATAATAGCGCCGGATTTGGAAATGATGCTATTGTGGCGCTTTACACTTCAGCCGGAGCATGCCAAGTGCAAAGTCTGGCACACAGCGATGATAACGGTGAAACTTTTAAAATATATGATGGCAATCCGGTGATTGCGTATGAACGCGAAAGTCGTGATCCAAACATGTTTTGGAACGAATCTACAGGCAAATGGAATCTTACGCTTGCCGGAGCTCAAGACCACGAAATACTTATTTTCTCGTCATCAGATCTTAAAGAATGGACACTAGAAAGCTCTTTTGGACGCGGATATGGTTGTCAGTATGGAGTTTGGGAATGCCCGGACCTCATGCAGCTTCCCGTTAGAGGTTCAAACGAGAAGAAATGGGTGTTGGTATGCAACATCAATCCCGGTGGTCCGTTTGGAGGTAGCGCGACGCAATACTTTGTGGGTGACTTTGACGGCAAGACATTCAAATGTAACTCAAAACAACCACAAGTGACCAAATGGATGGACTATGGTATGGATCACTATGCTACTGTTAGCTGGAGCAATGCACCGCAAAATCGCCATACTGTTATTGCTTGGATGAGCAACTGGCTATATGCTAACGATGTGCCCACTATGCAATTTCGCAGCGCGAACTCTTTGCCACGCGAACTAGGCTTGTTCCGCGACAAAGATGGCGAATATTACGTATCGGTAACTCCATCACCTGAGCTTATCGGTTTGCGTGGAGAGGTTGATGTGCACAAAAATTCGATAATTTCTAATTCAGCCTCGTCATATAAGCTGCCGACTACGAATGATGGTGCATGCGAAATAGTTGTAGAGCTCGATTTGAATAAGTCAAAAGTTGTAGACTTAACGCTTTCAAACTCAAACGGTGAAGAGGTTGTTATGACTTACGATATCACAAAGGGTTCGTTTGCTATGAATCGCGAAAAGAGTGGCATCACAGACTTTAGCACCGCTTTTCCATGCACAACAATTGCGCCATTGCATAGTAATAGCAGTAAACAGACGTTGCGATTGTTTATTGATCGTTGCAGTATTGAAGCATTTGATGGTAACGGACGTTTTGCGATGACTAATCTAGTATTTCCAACATCTCCGTACACAGACTTGTCAATTTCAACTCCCGGTGCAACAGCAAAGCTAAACTCGCTGAATATATATCAACTGAAAATTAAATAATGTATTATCATGAATAGTAACACAACTTCTAAACACAGTTCATTTGCGCAAATAGCGCCCGTGATGTTCTGCTTTTTTGTGATGGGTTTTGTAGACCTTGTGGGCATAGCATCAAATTACGTTAAGGTAGACCTTAGTCTTACAGACTCACAAGCGAATATATTTCCTTCGCTAGTATTCTTCTGGTTTCTGATTTTTTCAGTACCCACCGGACTATTGATGAACAAGATAGGCCGCAAACGCACCGTTATGCTCAGCCTACTCGTTACTTTGTTTTCTTTGATCATCCCCATTTTCGGTGCCGGATACAATGTGATGCTTCTAGCATTTTCATTGTTAGGCATTGGTAATGCGTTGATGCAAACATCGCTCAATCCTCTTGTATCAAACCTCATAAAGGGCGATAAACTTGCCGGCACACTCACTTTTGGACAATTTGTAAAAGCAATAGCTTCGTTTCTCGCTCCATACATTGTGATGTGGGGTGCAACTTCAGCAATACCCACTCTTGGCCTTGGTTGGCGCGTACTCTTCCCCATTTACGCTGCAATCTGTTTGCTTTCTATAGCAATGCTTGGTGCGACACCGATACAAGAAGAGAAAGCAGACAAAGCTTCGAGCTTTGGACAATGCTTTGCTCTTCTAGCAAAACCGTTCGTTCTTCTTTCATTCCTCGGCATTATGTGTCACGTTGGCATTGATGTTGGTACAAACACCACAGCGCCCAAAATATTGATGGAACGTTTGGGCATGACAATCGACCAAGCTGCCTTCGCAACGAGTCTGTACTTCATTTTCCGCACCGGTGGATGCTTACTAGGCTCATATTTGCTCAGCCGCATGTCGTCACGCTTGTTCTTTACAATCAGTGT
>CAZGAN010000063.1:0-10855 GCA_964523655.1 uncultured Bacteroides sp. | reverse complement strand
GGTCGGCTACACGTTCAACCAATTCGCCTGAACGGTTAAACACAAACGAAATTGGGCTTCCGTTTATCGGGTCTACGTTGTAGCTGATTAGCGCATCTAACGGATCTGTCGGTGAGTTCCATACTGCTATCCACGGCATGTTCTTTGCCGAACGCTTCCATGCAACTTCGTCTGGATCGTATGCAATTTGATATATTTCCAAACCTTGCGCTTTGTATTTGTCGTGCACTTGTTTGAGTGCCACAGTGTTAGCTTGCGAATATTCACCGTCATAGCGTGTGAAATTGAGCACTGTCACACCTCCGCGGTCAGCAACTTTATCAAAGTCATGCTCTTTACCATTGCAGTCAAAACGCTTCAAGTCCACAGTCGGACGCGCATTGAGTGTTGCCTCCATCTCTGTTTGCGGCAAATTTCCAATTGCTCGGCGAGCTGAAACCCAACGTTGCTCCAACTCCTTAGCGCGTGCATCGTTCGGAAGCATACGCTTGAAGTTGTTTGCTGCGTTAGCAAGCATCTTCACGTCATTCTTATTTGTGAGATCGTAGAGTGGCGATGTGCCCACAAATTTACCAATCACATAGTACGACACCAAACATGTTGAGTCGCGGTTAATGATGATGTTAAGAGCACGTTTCAACTCCTTGTCATTGAGCGCTCCGGCAACTCCTTCGCGGTCAACGGCTCCGGCAAGTAGCGAATCTACTGTCGCAAAAACTGGTGCCGCTTTGTTTCCGGCTAAAGTAAAATTACGGTCAAAATTCTTTCCGTTAGCTGTCAATGTCACTGTCTCTATTGAATCTACCGGAAAATAGATATACTTGCCGTCTAAACGAAGACGAAATATTGACGGCACCGGTGCTCCTTCCTCTGCTTGATAGCTGAATTTGCCATCACTGCCAAGTTTCACAGAGTCTGCCACATACCAGTTATTAAATGTTGACTCTTCTATGTACACGGTCTTATCTGCTGCATCGGCTATTGTGCCTTCAACTTTCCAACCGCTCTTGCCTGTGCATGCGCACATCAAAAGCGCAAGCACCAACCATAGAGAGTGAATCAAATTACGCATATTTCAGTTTTTTTGATATGGTTATTATTTAAATTTTGCAGCAATAGAATCTGCAACCGCTTGCATCTCTTCAGCTGTAAGTTGCAACTTCGGCTTGCGAAAATCCATGTCAGCCTCACTGTTGATAGGTATGAGGTGCACGTGTGTGTGCGGCACTTCCAATCCTATAACGGCAACGCCAACACGCTTGCATTCTATTGCGCTCTCTATAGCTTTTGCCACTCGACGCGCAAACTGCATCAAACCAACGTAGTCTTGCTCATCGAGATTAAATATATAACTTACTTCTTTTTTAGGTATAACCAACACGTGGCCTTTTGCCACAGGGTTAATATCAAGAAAGGCGAAATAATTCTCGTCTTCAGCCACCTTATATGAAGGTATCTCTCCGGCTGCTATGCGCGAAAAAATTGTTGCCATATTCGTTATGCGGTTTTAGTCTACTAAGGTAAGTTGTTGCACTTCTCTTAGAAAGTTATGTTAACTATTTCAAACTTCATCAAGCCTGAAGGCACTCGTATTTCCACAATGTCGCCGAGCTTATGGCCCAACAAACCTTGTGCTATTGGTGTTGATGAAGCTATCTTTTTCTCTTTGAGGTTCGCTTCACTGTCGGCTACAATGGTATACTCCATTTGCATGCCGTTTGCCACGTTCTTAATTGTCACGCGGTTAAGTATTTGCACTTCCTCTGTGTTCAGTTTGCTTTCATCTATGATGCGCGCGTTGGCTACCAAGTCTTTCAACTGTGATATTTTCATCTCCAACATGCCTTGCGCTTCCTTCGCTGCATCATACTCTGAGTTCTCCGACAGGTCGCCTTTATCGCGTGCCTCGGCTATAGCGGCTGATATCTCCGGTCGTTTCACCGACTCAAGATATGCTATTTCTTCCATTTTGCGTTTGTAACCTTCCTTGGTCATGTAAGTTATCGCCATGATATTCCTGGTTTTTAGTGTTTAAATTTATTTCGGTTTAGTAATAAAAAAAGAGAATCTCGGTCCGGTTCACCGGCGAGACCCTTGTGGTGTTATTTTTGTTGCATCACAAAGTTACACACTTTTGTTGAATACTTATAACACTTAATCTTAAACAATGTTAATCTCTCGCCAAAAAAAGATGCGACTCACAGTCGCTGTGGGTCGCATCCCTATCTAATCAAAATAGATGAAAACATAAACTTACTTAATTAATACCTTTTCCGTTTTATTGCCTTTTACCTGTATGTATAAATTGCCTTTTTCCGGCTTTTCGATTTGTATTCCGTGAAGGTCGTAGTATTTCGCAGGCATGTCTATTGTCTCTTCTTCATTCGTAATCACATCGTTGACTCCGGTATAAACGCCTATTGGGTCAATATATATATTCTTGTACACATAGTGTATATCGTCTGCTGTGTCAATGTTCGGTACTTGAACCCACAGTCCGTTATTCATTGTCAAATCATTCGAGCGTTTCTTCGATGATTGTTTCGGGCTGTTGTGTCTGTACGATGTGAGATAACTTACCATGTGTTCGCGCATTTCTACCGGCGCATAAATTGATATGTGATATATCTCTTCATCGTTATCCACGCTATGCTTCTCATAGTGCGCTTCCGACACCACTTCCATATCAGTGTGAAATTCTGCTATCGCGTTGGTGTAGTACATTGGCTTGTTAGAGTCATTGGGCACGCATAATGTCTCACTTCGGCAATCGCGATACACGCTGCCATTACTGATTTCTGACCAATATGCCTCATACATATCTGCAACGTCGGTGCCATAATGCTCGCGTATGAAGTTATTCACTCCGGTGTACTGATTGCTCATGCCGCTACTTGCTATTTGGCAGCGTTGGAATGTAACATCGTGAGCGTTAAGCACATTTGTGATTTCAATATCTGTTGATGCGTCAGGAGTCACAACGTTCATTGTGCCGTTTGCCATCTCTTCGCGGTCTGCGTTAAATATGCCCGTAAACTCATCTTTAGGCACATCGTCTCTTACAGCCTTGAAAAATATGATGATGTGCATACCTTGGTCTTCTCTCTTTGTGTACTCATAATCAGTCTCATAACTTTGCCAGTTCTGATTGAATATGAATTCTTCAATGGGTATGTTTATCAATACTTGTTCACCATATTCTCCCATCTCATCAGGGTTGATAACATCATTAATTGTTGCGTCGCCGGGCACATACCAAAAGTTTCCAACTTGATAAGGGCTGTCGCCGAGGTTACTGCCATCGCAAGGATTGCTATACGTAGCTACTTCGTTATCTGCCGACTTATGGTCGCGGTAGCAATAATATGCCTTTTCCCAGTCGCGGTCCCAACCTTGATGTGAGAACCCTTTGCCGCGTTGGCTATTGTCTAGCGATTCGTCGGTGCTGCACTCGGTGTTGCGCATTATTTCTATTACTTCAGCTGTGAGATTGCGATCTTCGGCCTTGCTCACGTAGCGCCCGTCGAGAGTAAGCACGTAAGGTGATACATGCACTTTCACCAAGTCATAAACTATGTTGCCCCAGTTGTCAAAACCTTGTTCCGACCATCCCGGATGCTTCACTTGCTTTTGATCTCCTGCTGTCTCTGCATCAAGGTTGTAGCCAACACCAAAAAATGCTCCCGGTGCGCATACCGGTATTTGTGGTGCCCCGTCTGCTACCTCAACTCCAACATATATATCTTGAAGCTTCTGGCATTCATAGAATACTTCCGAACCTATAAATCTCAATTTCGGTCCAAATACAACAGTCTTCAAATTCACACAATTATTAAATGTGTGGTGACCAATTGACTCGCTGTATATGCTAACCTTTTCAAGATTACGGTTATTATTGAACGCATAAGCACCGATTGTGCCGCTAAATGTGTTTGCACACTCAACTGACGTGATTCCCGCATTATCAAATGCATATTGGTCAATAGTCACATTTTTGCAACCAAGCACCAATTCTCCGATGCCGTTAACCAAATTCTCAAATGCGCGTTCGCCAATGTGCTCAATATCCTCACCAAATGACCACTGCTTACTGCCTGTCCTGAATCCGCAGTTAGAAAAACTTCGTGCAGGTATATCTTTGCAGTTCACATAAACATGTGCAACTCCGCAGTTCTGAAATTGATTCTCTGCCATTGCAACATCGCCATCAATTGAAAGATACGAAAATTTCGCATTAGCAAATGAACTCTGCCAATTCTCATTAACGAGCGTCACAGGCGCTTCCGTACCGTCAATAATCACGTTCTTGAATTTCACATTTTGGAATGCACCGCCACCTATCGTGCCGCCTCTGATCGTTAAAGTGGCCTTATATGTCGTGTGGTCTGATTCGTTCACTCCATCTTCGTTAAACGCTCCGGCAAATGCGTTCGAGCCAACTCGCTTAACTGTAGATGGTATGGTTATATCATTAAATTTATGTTTCCATGACCATGAAAATGCATTGTCTGCAATTTCTGTGAGCACGTAATTGTTGTCATTTACTGTGAATCGGCCGGTCTCGAAAAATAATGTGCTGTATTCTTCTTCTGCGGTTTGTTGGTTAGATTGGTCTGTGAAGCCAACTAGTGTCACTCCCTGACCGTTTTCTACTGCATCATTGTTCACTTGAAACTTGTATGCTCCAACTTCGATGTTTTGTGCACTTACCGCGGGGGCTGCCAATGCAAAAAGTGCAATTAATGTCTGGTAATTCTTTTTCATAAGGCAATTTTAGTTTGTCTTTGTTTTCATTATTTTTTTTGTTGAGGTGGTTCAGCTTCTCTGAGCTGAGCGAGAGGATAATACTACTGGGGGTAGCTTTTTTTTGAAGTTACCTTCATTTGTTCCTAAATAAGATTGCCTTTACTAATTCGAAAAAAAGAAAAATAAATAGTATTTAGAATTCAAACAAATAGTACTTAGAGCATTTCGTTGTTTGCATTTAGAGCGTCTGTAACGTGTGTATTTAGAGCTTTTTTAAACTTTGTATTTCGGTTGTAATGAAATTGTTTCATTCACGTTACAATATAATAACACGGCTGTAACATAAAAAGTTCACGGTTGTTACAAAAATATTACAAAAATAAAATATTTGATAAAATAAACGTTAAATATTAAATATTTTGTTTCTAATTTCACGGTTTTAACTAATTTTGTAAACATCATGTCTGATAGCATTAATACAGAAGCAAAATTAACCGTTGTTATTCCGGTATATAATCGTCCAACTCTCGTGAAAAGGACGATTGAATGTGTTGTAGCTCAAACTTTTAGACCATTTAACGTGATTATTGTCGATAACAATTCTACCGACAACACTCTCGAGGTCGTAACTCAACTTGCCAACAAATATTCTACCGACGATTTAAATATAAAAGTGCTCACAGAGGCTTCTCCTGGTGCCACTTTTGCCAGAAATAAAGGTTTGAGTGAGGTGAAAACAAAATGGACCATGTTTTTCGATTCTGATGACATTATGAGTCCTAATCATATTGCTCGTGCTATGGAGGCTGCTCATGAAACCCCTAACGCCGAAGTCATAGGGTGGGATGTTGAGCATGTAGATATTCATGGCGATAAAAGCATTAAACCGTTTGAACCTGATAACATTGAGTACAACAACCTCTTCCATGCTTCAATGGCTACTCAGCGCTACATGGCTCGTACCATGCTCTTCTATCTGCTTGGCGGCTGGAATACTAATGTTTCTGTATGGGATGACATTGAGCTTGGCGCTCGTCTCCTCACTTTTCGCCCCGTTGTTACAAAAATTACAAACGGCGATCCTACGGTGACCGTCATGGCTCAAGCTGATTCTATCTCGGGCGCAACTTTTGGCTCGCGTTTAGATCAATATCACTTGGCTCTTGACAGCATTCGCGAAACTCTGCCCGAAAAACATAAATGTTGGGTGGATTTAAAAAAGGTAATCATAGGCGCTAATATTGTGCGTGAAGGTAATAAAAATGGTAAAAAACTTTATCGTGAAGCTTTGTCTGATACACACGATTTTGAGCTCCGTTGCCTTTGGCACCTCGCTTTCGTTTACACTCGCCTTGGCGGCCGTGGCATAGCTCGTATCCTCAAAAAAATATTGTGCTAAAAGCCTCTATTCTGCTGCTGTTATTAGGTTTATAGCAAAGTCGAGTATAGTGTCGCGACCTGCAGCTTCATCTTCGCTGCTGATGTCTACGGCACAGCCTTCGCTTGGCTCTATGCCAAATTCTGTAGCATTGCCTTTGGCATCTAAAATGGGTGCTGCCGACATACGCAATGCCCAGCCACATTGCAACTCCATCGACAATGGCATGCCGCTACCTCCTCCGGTAGTAGCTCCTACAATCGTCACGTTCGGCAGCTGCTTCATGATTGACACATAATTGTTCGCTGCACTATATGTTGAGCGGTTAGTGAGCACCACAATCGGTCGTATCAGCCACATCTGGTGCCCTTCGGCAGGGTCATAATAATAAGCGTAAGGCTCCGAAAAATCGCTGTGACCTGTCCCCGTTTTATGGAGTATATATCCTGCCAAAGTGCGCTCCGATATAAAGTGTGTCACATAATTTTCCACATTGTTAAGGTTGCCTCCTCCATTATCGCGCACATCAATAATTATGCCGCGGCACAGCCTGAAATAGTTGATTATAGCATCCATATTGCCATCTCCAAGTCCCGATGAAAATGATGATATGCGCATATATCCAACGTTGTCCATCAATATCCCATAGTCCACATTGCCCAAAGAGCGATAGTTGAAACTCAGATAGTTTTGCAATATGTTGCGTTCGTTGTAGTTTTGCGGATACAAACTCCACCACTGACGGTAATATGACGTGTTAAACGATGACGATAAATTCACGTGACCATCTCGCAACTCAGCAAGCATTTCTGAACACAAATTAAACAGTCCTGTTGAGCTCGACACACTAGTCAATCGCTCTTTGTATGCCGCGTGTATCGAATCCCAGTCTATATTTTTCTCATTGAAAAAACAATAGTGTTGGTCAACGAGTGTCCACAGTTGTTCAAAATTCCCTGAAAGCGTATTGTCATATTCTTCTATGTCATGGCACGATGTGAAAAGTGTGCATGACATGGCTAAAATCATTATTTGCAATAATCGTTTCATTAGTATAGCGCTGAGATTGTTTTGGTATTATTGCCGCTTTTGCGGTGTGAAGATAGGGTGAGCCATTCTGTGGTGACTCCGATGCTGATAGAGTGGGTGATGCGTTGCGACACTATGCCCGCAACTTTTGTCGACAATATGTCGTTATGATAGCCGATGCGCAAATTGGTGCCTCCAAAATGCAAGTCTGCTGTCACGTAGTTGTCTAGACGAAAGTAATTGCCCCACCATGCTGCGTGAGCCAATTTTGATCTATTTCCCAACCATATTTCATAATATAGCTCTCCGTAGTCCGGTGAAAAAAATGCTCCGGTCACCGGGAGCGTGGCCTCATAGCGCAGTGTGACCGGCAACTTGCCTATGCGCAAATCGTATGCTGCATAGCCCGAAGCATTTACTGTCCACGCTGCTTTTGCTGATACCGGATTGTTGCCGTTGCGCGACAAGTATAGCGCTCCAAGGTCTAATCCGGTGCTCGGGCCAATGCCAAGCGTGAGCTTTGGCGCCGCTTCAATCGGTCGCCATCGTCGCATCATGCCCCATCGTGCCTCAACATCAAGATACCACATCGTGGCATTCCCCGCAAAATTATCATCACCATCTGCATTGACTTGAAAATCAAGCTGCATCACCCAATTTTGCGGGTTAAACGACATGGCTTGCATTCGCTCATAGCGTAGCCCCATGTGTATACCGTTGTATTTCAGTGGCGTTAGATATGTGTCTGCTATGTGCGAACTACCAACTTCTGCCGTATATGCCGAGATTACCGGTCGTAAGGGCTGCTCATCGGCCTCTTGTGCAGTAGCAAATATTGCCACCGCACAAGCGCACATAATATTGACAAGGCGTTTAATCATCTGTAAATAAACGTTCTTGACCGATTATCTCGTCACGCACTTCGTCGTCACTTCGGTCGGGTTCGAGAATTTCACGCTCATTATCGTCACCCTCAGCTTCGCCTCCATCTATCGGCTCTGCCGGAGTAACATCAGGGTTAGGTTCCAGCTCTGTCACTTCTCCAAGTGCATACGTGGTCAGTCGTTTACCTCGCGCTTTTAGTGACTTCACTGCTATGAATGAATCGGCATCAATGATTAACGGCTCGCGATAATCATCGGGCGCTGCAAATTTTATTTCAAAGCGTGCACCTAGTTCGTCGCTAAGCATTATGAGCGTTGACTTTTCGTTTTCTCCTAGATAACGTTGTTTCTTCGCTGATGGTTCAAATGCAAAGCGCTTTAAGTACGGATAACCTTGGTCGGCATCGTTTAATATCGCTGTAAATACTTGTCCGGGACGGAACTTCTCTATGCGCAATATATTATCCTCATAGTGATTCGTTGCCTCGTAGGTCGACGTGTAGTACTCTCCGTTTTTCAGCACCACAAGCACCATATCATTGCCAACAAATTCGCCCAAATAATTGCCACGCCCATCGTAGTTGAGTCGTAACACATCAGGGTCAAACCACACTTTGAGTCCTCCGAGTGTTGATGTACCTTTCTCTTTGAGTGAGAAACGGTGCACCTCATTTTTCGTAACCAGATTGCCCATTGATTGTCGACCTTTAATTGCCAAACTGCTGAAGTCTATGTCAAATTGCAATGTCTTCAATCGTGCTTTGGGCTTTAGGGTCACGCGCACAACTTCGGCCTCTCCGTTATTGTTTACTGTAAACCACACAACTTTGCTGCCCGGCGTGCCTTGCGTGAGATTATACTCTTTGTCGCGTGTCACTCCGGTCACCGCAAAGCGTTTCATGTAGTAAACGCCACCTTTACCGTTCTGATATATCGCATTGTAGATGGTGCGAGTGTCGTTGCGCTTGAACACTGCCAAGTGCATCACGTTCTTGCCAACAAAAAGCTTCTCGCTCACTTTCACCACCTTGTAGCGTCCGTCACGATAGAATATTATGATATCGTCGATTGACGAACAGTTGCACACCGGCTCATCTTTCTTAAGTCCGGTGCCAATAAATCCGTCCTCGCGATTGATATATAGTTTCTCATTTGCCTCTGCCACCTGTGTAGCCTCAATCGAGTCAAAGCCGCGTATCACTGTGCGCCGCGGGAAGTTGTGGCCATATTTTGCCTTCAACCCTTCATACCACTCAATTGTGTGCTCAACAAGATGCTCAAGCTTATACGTTAATTCGGCAATTCGCTCATTGTAGCCTTCAATCAATCTGTCTGCCTCAAATGCATTAAATTTGAGTATGCGCTTCATCTTGATTTCTAGCAGTTTGAGTATGTCGTCGCGAGTCACTTCACGCACCAACTTTTTCTTTAACGGCTCTAGTCGTGCATCAATGTGCTCAATTGCTGCATCTACATTCGCTGCTTCTTCATACGCTTTATCTTTATATATTCGCTTTTCTATGAAGTATTTTTCCAGCGATGCAAATAGCAACAACTCATTCACCTCCGCGCGTTGTATCTCTAGCTCGCGTCGAAGTATGTCTTTTGTCGTATCCACACTGTAGCGCAGCAAGTCGCTAACACCGAAAAAGTGGGGCTTTTTATCTTTAATAACGCAACAGTTTGGCGATATGCTAACCTCACAGTCACTGAAGGCATAGAGCGCATCAATAGCCTTGTCGCTCGATGTGCCCGGCAACAAATGCACCAATATGCGCGGTTGCTCTGCCGTGAGATCTTCAACCTTGCGTATCTTTATCTTTCCTTTTTCAAAGGCTTTTAGTATAGAGTCAATCAGCGTTCCTGTTGTCTTGCCAAAAGGTATCTCAGTGATTGCCAACGTGCGGTTGTCAACCTTCTCTATCTTCGATCGTATTTTTACACTACCTCCGCGCTCGCCGTCGTTATATTTGCTTACGTCAATAAAACCTCCGGTCACAAAATCGGGGTAGAGCTCAAATTCTTCGCCTTTTAGATATGATACAGCCGCATCGAGTATTTCGTTGAAGTTGTGAGGCAATATCTTTGATGCCAAACCTACGGCAATACCTTCTGCTCCTTGTGCCAATAGCAATGGAAATTTTGCCGGCAAGGTCACCGGTTCTTTCTTTCGCCCATCATAGCTCAATGTCCACTCCGTCACTTTCGGATTATACAGCACATCAAGCGCAAACAACGATAGTCGAGCCTCAATATAACGACCTGCCGCTGCATCAGCTCCGGTGAGTATGTTACCCCAGTTTCCTTGTGTCTCCACCAACAAATCTTTCTGACCCAATTGCACTAGCGCATCTTTAATTGATGCATCTCCGTGTGGGTGATATTGCATGGTGTTTCCAACAATGTTCGCTACTTTGTTAAAGCGACCGTCATCGAGCGTCTTCATTGAGTGGAGTATGCGGCGTTGCACCGGCTTCAAACCATCATCAATATGAGGCACTGCACGCTCGAGTATAACGTATGAGGCATATTCCAAAAACCAATTTTGGTACATGCCTTGTAAGCGGTGGCGGGGCACTTCTCCGCCTGATGTATAGGGTTTTGTCGGTAGAGCCGTATCTTCCGCCTCTACCTCTTCTATATTGTTTTCTGTGTTGTCTTGTCCTTCAGTTGGTACTTCCGGCTCTTCGTTATTAAATTTATCGTCGTTGCTCATGTTTATTTTGCGCAGATTGGTATTGACTACAAATATACAAATTTTTCGCCAAAATCCGAAAGAGTTACATCAATTATATAACATAAATGGTAAGAATGTCAA
>CAZGAN010000062.1:0-10877 GCA_964523655.1 uncultured Bacteroides sp. | reverse complement strand
GGCCAAATTTGATAATAAAAACCCGCCAAATTTGATAATGAGAAAATAAATGCTTATTTTTGCCCCAAAAATCAATAAGTTATGAAAAACGAATATCGGCCTCGTGTTTTGGATGCTGAAGTGGAGCGACGACTAAATAGCGTTGGCGCCATAGTGATTGAAGGAGCAAAATGGTGTGGAAAATCAACCACTGCCGAATATCATAGCCGCAGTCAGGTGTTCTTGGATAATCCGGAACGCAGGGAGCAGTATCAGCTCTTTGCTGAAGAAAATCCCAAAATGATTTTGAATGGAGACACACCGCGACTTATCGATGAGTGGCAACTTGCTCCTAGACTGTGGGATGCAGTGCGTTTCACTGTAGACCATCGTGCCGGTATGGGGCAATTCATACTGACCGGTTCTGCTAAGCCGGCTCATCGCGAGAAAATATCTCACTCAGGTACAGGCCGTTTTGCTTGGGTAAAAATGAGACCCATGACATTGGCTGAGTGTGGCGACTCCAATGGCAAGGTAAGTTTGTCAAGACTGTTTGCCAATCCTGACGAAGATGTGGCTTGTGAGGCCGCGGCCGACTTAGAACGTATCGCTTATCTTGTGTGTCGCGGAGGTTGGCCGGCAGCCGTAAACTTGCCGGAAGAATATGCATTAGCCCCGGCCATTGATTATTATGATGCAGTGGTTAATGTTGATATTCGTCAAGTAGACGGAGTTGATCGCAGTGTGGAGCGGGCTAAAAGGTTGATGCGTTCTTATGCTCGATTACAGGGCACACAAGCGTCAGTGCGTCAAATCGTTGAGGATATGAATGGCGGTGACAAAGAAGTGATGGAAGATCAAACGGTGAGAAGCTATTTGAATGTTTTGCAGTCTATGTTCGTGATAGAAGATATGCCGGCATGGAATCCGAACCTAAAATCGCGCACAGCCATACGTACGGCAGATACACACTATTTTGTAGACCCATCAATAGCAACTGCTGCATTGGGTATTGGTCCCGGTGATTTGCTCAATGATTTGAAGGCTTTTGGCTTGCTGTTTGAAACGTTGTGTGTACGCGATTTGCGAGTCTATTGCCAACCACTTCGTGGTGAGGTGTATCACTACCGAGACAAGGCGGGGCTAGAGTGTGATGCCGTTGTGCATCTGCCTAACGGTAACTATGGACTTATAGAGATAAAACTTGGAGGAGAAAAGGCTATAGAAGAGGGCGCAAGCACTCTACTACGTTTGGCGTCAAAAATTGATGAGGGGCGCATGAAAGCACCATCATTTTGTATGGTGCTAACTGCCGTTGGAGCATTCGCGTACAGAAGAAAAGACGGAGTCTTGGTCGTGCCAATAACCACTCTCGGCGCATAGTGTCAGAATGGCTCAGTAGATTTTTAGTGATGTAGTCAAGGCTTGCGCAACTATTTACCGTGCCAAAGGCACGAGCTTGTAGGTAACCGCGGAGAAAGCGCTTGCGCGTCTCCGTGGATGCGTGCCCCTCCACGGTGATGCGTGCCAAAGGTACGCATTAGTGGTTAATTGATTAGGTAGCTATCACACGATTTATCACCAATGCGTACCTTTGGCACGCGCTATGTAGGTGTGTCCGTCCCCGGAGATGCGCTCGTGCCTCGCGCTCTCCGGGGTTACCTACAAATTCGTGCCTTTGGCACGGAGAATACTTGCATCAGCTCGGTAAATAGTCGCATCTTCAGCTCCTATGTGTCGGTGCTTACACCAGTGCAAGCCATGCGGACTATCTCCGCTAAAAATCTGATGAGCTTATTTTGTCATGGCTTCAACAATGCGTTTTGCCGGTGTTTTCTTGTCTTTAGGGTGGATGTCGTTCCACTCGCCAACGTCACTATTGCGAATAAGCGTGGCTCCGTCGGTGTCGTTGCAAGCCTTGGCTTGAGCTTCGCGTTGCTCAGCCCAGGCTTTTCTGCCACCAATATCAGAAGGGTGTAGAAAGTCTGCTAATTCTACAATGTAGAAAGGCAAATTTTTATTATTGAAAGCATTGCGCCAGTCTTGCATCAGAGTTTCAAGGAGGTCAGCGTATTGGTCGCGAATATCAATGTCAGATTCGCCTTGATACCACACAACACCTTGCACGGGCACGTTTAGCAATGGGGCAATCATACCGTTATAGAGCACCGTAGGATAGTTGAAAAGCCAGGTTGTGCCGGGCTTTTGCGGCATTTGGCAGCCGAGTTTGTGGCGCCATTTTCCTTCGAGCGATATTTCTTTGTTGTCGCAAATGAGTTTGTATGGTTTTTCAGCAACAAAGTGAGGGGTGCCGTAGTCTGACTCAAGTCTTACGGTAATGTTGTTGTGCCCTTCGTGCAATAAGCCTGCCGCAATTTTGTAGTTGCGAGGTGGGTATTGGTATGAGACAGTACCTACCAATTTGCCGTTCACATACACAGAGTCAGCGTCAACAATGCAGCCCAAGCGCAGGAGGGCATCTTTGCCAACCATGTCGCTGCCTATGACCACATCTTTTCGTAGCCAATGCACTCCGTTTGCCGAGTGTCCGTCAACTTTTCCCCAAGCGTCGTCAAACAAGTCGTATTCAGCCCAGTCGCTATCGTCGAGGTCGGCGGCATACCATTTCTTGTCGGCTTGAGTGCCGAGGTCGCTAGCCCAGGTCACGGCATTCCATGTTTGCAGAGCTGTTTGTTCGGTTTGAGTGATTTGTTTGCGGTAGTTGTCGTTGCACATGATTTTGTAAGAGTTCAGCCGCTGCGGATATTTTTCAATAGACTTTTCGCTAATCCAAGCTTCGATGCGAGTGCCGCCCCAGCTTGAATTTATTATGCCCACGGGCACGCCACCATTGTGTTCGTAAAGCTCTTTAGCGGTGAAGTAGGCGAGAGCGCCAATAGAGTTAACATCGCCTTCAAAAGCTTTCCATTGAGCACTGTTCACATCGTCTTTGGGCGCGTGATAGGCTTCAACTTTCGGCGTCTTAAATTCGCGGAGATAGTGGTTTGCATACGAGCTCACTTCGTCTTCAAAAGCCTCGCGCACGCGGCTCACCGGCAGCTCTTGGTTTGACTGCCCGGAGAATAGATACACGTCGCCTATCAGCACATCGCGTACGGTGAGATTGTTGACACTTAGAGTGTACGGGCCGCCGGCTTTTTCGGCCTTGAGCGAAAGCTCCCAGTTGCCGTTGGCATCAGCCACTGCTTCGGCTTTATTTTTCTTGCCGAGACACACTTTCACGGTCTCTCCGGCATCGGCTTTGCCCCAAATTTTGATTGGTTGATTACGTTGCAACACCACACCGTCGCTGAGCAGAGTGGGGAGTTTTACTTCAGATTTAGCGGCATCAGATGTGATTAAGGCAAGAGCAGCCGCTATGTAAATTGGTTTTATGCGCATGATTTGAATGAGATTTTAAGATACACAAAGTTACATATCAATCTTTGCATAAAGAAGAGACAAAAATTAATCTACGTATCATTTACATTTCAAATTGTATCATCGTAAAAAGCTTGATAAATCAAAGTTTTCGCAATGTTGCAAGTTTATACCTTGTTGTATTGCGCTATTGCAACTTCTATATTCTTATGTTAAATTTGTGAATGTGTAACGGTGGCATAACAATGCCGAAAGTTGCTTTTTCAAACATAGCATTAACGCTTAAATCTATAAATAAAAATGACAACCCCATCAAACAACAACGGTTTTTACAAACTCTCATGGTTGCAACGCATTGGTTTCGGCTCGGGTGATTTGGCTCAAAACCTCATCTACCAAACCATTTGCATGTATTTGCTTTTCTTTTATACAAACGTTTATGGCCTCGACCCAGCGGTTGCTGCCGTGATGTTTCTAATTGTTCGAATAATTGACGTTATTTGGGACCCATTGGTGGGTACTTTCGTTGATAAACATAATCCGAAATTCGGTAAATATCGCTCATATCTTGTGCTTGGCGGTATACCCCTCACCGGCTTTGCATTGCTTTGCTTCTGGAATGGCTTTTCAGGTTCGTTGCTTTATGCTTATGTGACTTACGTAGGCTTGTCGATGTGCTACACGCTTGTCAATGTGCCCTACGGAGCGCTCAATGCATCGCTCACCCGCGATACCGACGAAATCACTATACTAACTTCGGTGCGCATGTTCATGGCAAACCTTGGCGGTCTCGCTGTTGGCATGGGAGTGCCCATCATTGTGAAACTGCTTAGCGATGAAAAAACCGATAGCCTCTCAACATCGCCTACAGCATGGTTCAGCACCATGGCAATCTTCGGCATTGTTGGCTTGGCATTGTTGGTATTCTGCTTCTCGCAATGCCGAGAACGCGTGGTGATGGAGAAAAAAGAAACGGCAAACGTGAAAGTGTCAGACCTGTGGATGGAGTTTGTGCACAATCGCCCATTGCGCATTCTCGCATTCTTCTTTATCACAGCTTTTGCTATGATGGCTGTCGGAAACTCTGCCGGAGCTTACTATATTAACTACAACCTCAACGGCTCTGTTGGCGAGTTGTCAACATTTATGGCTCTTGGCTCTATACCCGCATTTATTTTCATGCCCCTCATTCCGGCTATCAAAAAGCGCGTGGGCAAAAAGGGCATGTTCTATATATTCCTTCTCACCGCCATTGTTGGCATGGTGATACTCTATGTGGTGTCAATGGTGCCGGCGCTGAAAACACAAATGTGGATTGTTTACGTTGCCCAATTCATTAAGTCAACCGGCGTGATTGTTGCCACCGGCTATATGTGGGCTCTCGTCCCCGAGGTAATCAGCTACGGAGAGTACACTCACGGCCGCCGCATTGCCGGTATAGTGAATGCGCTCACCGGTATTTTCTACAAAGCCGGTATGGCTCTCGGCGGAGTGGTGCCCGGCTTGGTATTGGCATTTGTAGGCTTCGACAAAGATGCCACTCAGCAATCAGCGTTTGCCGAGCAAGGCATACTTTGGCTCGTTGCCGTGATTCCGGCAATTCTTTTGTTCCTCTCAATGTATATCATCTCAAAATACGAACTCGACGATGATGTCATTGATAACATAAACCGCGAAATCGCAGCTCGCAATAAATCACAAAACAATGATTAATAAACTGCTCACATCAGCTCTTGCGCTACTTGTTGGTTTGCCGCTTTGTGCGCAAACTGCCACCTTGCGCTCCGCTTTTGCCAACGATTTCTTGCTCGGTTGCGCTATCAACGAGCACCAGTCGTCGGGCAAAGACAAGCAGGGTGCCCAATTGGCAGCACAGCATTTCAACTCTGTTGTAGCCGAGAACGTGATGAAATGTGAAGTAATTCATCCGAAGGAAAATAAATACGATTGGAAAAAGTCGGATGCCTTTGTGAAGTTTGGCGAAGACAACAATATGTTTGTTGTGGGTCACTGCCTGATTTGGCACTCGCAGCTGGCAAAATGGTTTTGTGTTGACAAACACGGAAAATTGGTGTCGCCCGAAGTGCTGAAACAACGCATGCGCGACCATATACACACCATTGTTGGCCGCTACAAAGGTCGTGTGAAAGGATGGGATGTTGTGAACGAAGCAATACTTGAAGATGGCTCATATCGCAACTCTCAATTCTATCAGATACTTGGCGAGGAATACATACCTCTCGCTTTTCAATATGCTCATGAAGCTGACCCCGATGCCGAGTTGTATTACAACGATTATGGCATGGACAGCCCGGCACGTCGTGCCTCGGTGATTAAGATGGTAAACAATCTCAAAGCACGTGGCTTGCGCATTGACGCTATCGGCATGCAAAGCCACATTGGCGTTGACTATCCCGACTTCAAAGAGTTCGAAAAATCAATAAAAGCCTTTGCCGCTACCGGCTGCAAAGTCAACATTACTGAGCTCGACATGAGCGCTCTACCTTCAAAAATACGCGGTGCAAACATCTCTGACAAGATGGCTTACTCTAAGGAATGGGACCCCTACAAACATGGTCTCACCAAAGAAGCGTCAGAGACTTGGAATGCTCGCATGCGCAAATTCTTTGAGCTATTTTTGAAGTATAGCGACAAAATTGAGCGTGTGAATTTCTGGGGCGTTACCGATCGCGACTCATGGAAAAATGATTGGCCCATAAAAGGTCGCACCGACTATCCGTTGGCTTTCGATCGCAATGGCGACCTCAAGCCATTCTTACAAGAATATGTGAACACCCGCAAAGCAACATTCTCCTCATTCTCCTACAATGTGCCTAACGGCCTTGATGTTACCCCCAATCCGCTACTCCCCGGTTGCTATCCCGACCCAACGATTATCAATGTTGACGGTGACTACTATCTTGCCAACTCAACATTCTCATATTATCCGGGAGTGCCAATCTGGCATAGCACCGACTTGAAAAACTGGCAGCGTCTTGGCTTTGTGCTCAACCGCCCCTCACAGCTGGAATTACCCGACAGCATACGCATTGCCGGTGGCGTGTATGCTCCGGCGCTCGCCTACAATCCCGCCAACAAGCTGTTTTACATGATTAATACGCTTGTTGACAATGGCGGCAACTATTATGTCACTACCCCCGACCCCAAATCGGGCGTGTGGAGCGACCCCGTGTGGCTCCCCGAAGTTGGAGGCATTGACCCATCATTCTTGTTTGACACTGACGGCAAAGCCTATATTGTGAATAATGACGTGCCCGTTGGTGGCCCCACCTACGATGGCCATCGCGCAATATTCATACGTGAGTTCGATTGGCATACCGGCAAAGTTTGCAGCGAGCAACGCATGATTATCAACGGAGGCGTGAATCCGGCAGAAAATCCCGTCTGGATTGAAGGCCCGCACCTCTACCACATAAATGGCAAGTATTTCTTGATGTGCGCCGAGGGTGGCACCGGAACCGACCACAGTGAGGTGATTTTCGAATCAAATAGCCTCGATGAGCCTTTCACCCCGTGCAAAATCAACCCCATACTCACTCAAAAAGACCTCTCAAAAGGACGTGAAAATGCTGTGACTTGTGCCGGCCATGCCGACCTTGTGCAGGGCACTGACGGGAATTGGTATGCTGTATTTCTCGCTGTGCGCCCATACACCGCTGACAATCACGATATTATGGGCCGTGAAACATATATGCTCCCGGTGCAGTGGGTTGATGGTCAGCCTATCATTCAATATCCGGAAGAGCCTATTGCCATTGCGCCAAAAAAAGTGGTTGATGCTCGCCTTTGGACTGATTGCGGATTGACCAACGATGCCTTCATGCTTCGCAATCCGGTGAAGCAATTGTACACCGTGAGCAACGGCAATCTCGTGCTCGATGCAAAGGCAACAAAACTCGTTGACCGAAAAGCTCCGGCTATGGTTTGCCGTTGGGTAACTGAGCTCGAATTTGAAGCCTCAACAACCGTATCGTTCAACCCCGAAACTGCCGACGATGTTGCCGGTTTGTTGCTTTTCCAAGACGATGACCACTATATCACGCTGGGCATTTCTCGCGATGATAGCAACAACTTGTGTGTGAAACTATCAGACAAATGTGGCGAAACTCTCAATGACTACACCTTGCCGATTGACAGCACTTCGGCTGACTTGAAAGTGGCTGCCGACGGAAAAGGCACATACTCATTCTTCGTCAACAACAAAAAACTCGATAAAACAATCTCTGCTGACATACTCAGCACAAAAACAGCAAATAATTTCACCGGCACAGCCGTAGGCGTCTACGCTACTGCCAAATACTAAATAATTACCAAAATGAAACAAAGATATTTATTACCCTCTGATTATATGGCTGACCCCGCCGTTCACGTGTTCAACAACCGTGTGTATATCTATCCCTCTCACGACCGTGACAGCGGCGCTGCCGAAAACGATAACGGCGACCACTTCGAAATGCAAGACTACCATGTGCTTTCTACCGACGACCCCATGGAGGGCGAGGTGATTGACCACGGAAAAGTGCTTGATGTGGCTGATATACTCTGGGCAGGCCGTCAACTCTGGGACTGCGATGTTGCCGAAAAAGACGGTAAATTCTACATGTATTTCCCGCTCAAAGACAAAAATGACGTCTTCCATATTGGCGTAGCTATCGCTGATAAACCCGAAGGCCCGTTCATCGCTCAACCCGATTTCATTCGTGGCAGCTACTCTATCGACCCTGCCATACTCAAAGACGGTGATGACTATTTCATGTACTTCGGCGGCCTTTGGGGCGGACAATTACAACGCTATCGCGACAACAAAGCTCTTGAAAATCCGCATCTCAACGCTGACAACGAAGACGCAATACCATCACGTGTGGTGCGCCTCTCTAAAGATATGCTTCAGTTTGCCGAGGAGCCGCGCCCTGTGATTGTGCTCGACGAAAACGGCAATCCCCTTAAAGCCGGCGACAATCAACGCCGTTTCTTTGAGGCTTCATGGATACACAAATACAACGGAAAATATTATTTCTCATACTCTACCGGCGACACCCATCGCCTTTGCTACGCCATTGGTGACAACCCTTATGGCCCCTTCACCTATCAAGGCTGCATCATGACTCCCGTTGTTGGCTGGACCACTCACCATGCTATCGTCGAATTTAAAGGCAAGTGGTATCTTTTCCACCACGACTGTGTGCCTTCAAACGGCGTGACCTGGTTGCGTAGTCTTAAAGTGGTAGAATTACAGTACGACGCTGACGGCCGCATCATCACTATTGACGGTGGTGGTACCGGCGAAGAATAACCCTTAATAATTATGTCACTGTTCTTTCGTTTATGCTCTTTAATTTTATTGGCATCGGCTTTCTGCGTGAAAGCTGATGCTAATTTGTGGCTTAACACTCCTGACACGTTGCACTCTGTGCCGCGATTGATTGAAGACTCGCGCCTTGGTGCTGAGGGTTATCGCCTCACAAAAACCGCCGAAACAATCTATGTTGACGCTAACACTGAGCGCGGACTCATGTACGGTCACTTTGCACTACAACGATTGAACGCTTGCGGTGGCATTGACACTTTGCGCACATGCACCGATGTGCCCGCTTACGCTCTTCGCATACTAAACCATTGGGACAATCTTGATGGCACTGTGGAGCGCGGATATGCCGGGCATAGTTTGTGGAAATGGGACGAACTCCCTCAAATTGTCTCGCCTCGCTACCGCGAATATGCCGAGGCTTGCGCATCAGTTGGCATAAACGGCGCGGTGCTCAACAATGTTAATGCATCGCCCACAATCCTCACTGACACATACATCAAAAAAGTTGCACGCATAGCCGATGAGTTTCGCCAATACGGTGTGCGTGTGTACCTCTCTGTTAACTTCGCTTCGCCAATGCTTATCGGTGGCTTAGACACTGCCGACCCACTCAATGACAACGTGGCTCAGTGGTGGCGCAATAAAGTTGACAGCATATATGCCCAAATTCCCGACTTTGGCGGATTCCTGGTCAAAGCGAACTCCGAAGGACAACCCGGCCCGTGCGACTATCAGCGCACGCATGCCGAAGGCGCGAACATGCTCGCTCGCGCCCTCGCCCCTCACAATGGCATTGTGATGTGGCGTGCCTTCGTCTATTCGCCTTCCGATGCTGATCGCGCCAAACAAGCTTTTATTGAATTCAACCCCTTAGACGGTAAGTTTGATTATAACGTATTGGTTCAAATTAAGAACGGACCAATCGACTTTCAACCTCGAGAGCCGATTAGTCCGCTCTTTTATGCTATGCCAAACACAAACCTCATGGCGGAGTTTCAGATAACTCAAGAATACCTCGGGCACAGTAACCACGTGGTCTACCTAGCCCCAATGTGGTCGGAATTCTTTAGCGGCATATCGCAAAATATAATCAAAGGTGTTGCCGGCGTGGCTAATATTGGCGATGACGACAACTACACAGGCAACACCCTCGCTCAAGCAAATTGGTTCGCCTTTGGCAGACTGGCTTGGAACCCCCAACTATCGCCGAAACAGATTGCCGAAGAGTGGACACGCCTCACGCTGCACTCTCTCCCCGATAGCATTGAAAACTCATTCACCGACATGCTTTGCGGCACACGCGAAGCTGTGGTAAACTACATGATGCCTCTCGGCTTGCACCACCTTTTTGCCTGGGGACACCACTATGGCCCGGAGCCGTGGTGCAACATCCCCAATGCTCGCCCCGACTGGATGCCGAGCTACTACCATCGTGCCGACAGCCTTGGCATCGGTTTTGACCGCTCGTCAACAGGTAGCGATGCCGTAGACCAATATCCCGGCATTTTTGCTCGCTATGTCGACAATGTTGACTCATGTCCCGATGAGCTATTGCTGTGGTTCCATCATGTGCCTTGGTCGCATAAAATGCACTCCGGCCGCACACTTTGGCAAGAACTGTGCTACCGCTATGATTGTGGCTTAAACTACGTATCTGATGTCATGATACCAACTTGGACGCAAATGCAACCATACGTCAACGCCTCTCTTTACGATGAAGTAACTACACATCTTAACACGCAACTTCGCGATGCACAGTGGTGGCACGACGCTTGTTTGCTCTACTTCCAGCAGTATTCACACATGTCAATCCCCACCGACTCTTGCTGCGGTGTGACGCACACGCTCCCCGAATTGATGAGCATAACACTCCCCATCACAAACTTCGAGTGTCCATCGCCCAACCTCCTCAACTCCCTCCGCTAAAAAAGGTACTTTTATTTCGCTCGAAATGGCAGCGTCAGCTTATACGCACCGCCTCCTATATCTCGCACGTGTTTTTTGGCCAGAGGCCATCGCAGCTCGGTGGAGCTGCGGTCCTCACGTAACCCCAGTCTCAAATCATCGGAGATGATGCCGAGCTGGGGTAGGCATCACCCACTCACGCATAGGCACTTCGGAGATGTGCCGCCTTCAGTGCGATCACACCTATATGGCACACATTTGTGATAAAAAGTGAAATTTGAGG
>CAZGAN010000061.1:0-10927 GCA_964523655.1 uncultured Bacteroides sp. | reverse complement strand
ACGAGAGCCCTTGCCGGATGGCAAGAGCTCTCGTCCATTTTTATGATAGCTACAAGTTTAAGCGAGTGATTGGATGCCTGAAATAGCTACTTCACGGTTGATTTTTGCGATCATGCCTTGAAGTGCTTTACCGGGACCAACTTCGGTGAAGTCGGTTGCGCCATCGGCAATCATGTTTTGTACAGATGCAGTCCAACGTACAGAAGCTGTGAGCTGAGCGATGAGGTTAGCCTTGATTTCTGCGGGGTCGGTGTGAGGTTTTGCATCAACGTTTTGATAAACGGGGCACACGGGAGTTTTAAACTCAGTGCGTTCGATAGCCTCAGCTAATTCTTTGCGAGCGGGCTCCATGCAAGGTGAGTGGAAGCCACCACCAACTTTCAAGCGGAGAGCACGTTTAGCTCCGGCAGCAAGAAGTTGTTCGCATGCTGCATCAACAGCAGCAATTTCACCAGAGATAACGAGCTGACCCGGGCAGTTGTAGTTAGCGGGAACAACAACACCGTCGATACCTGCGCACACTTCTTCAACTTTTTCGTCGGGGAGTGCGAGTACAGCAGCCATGGTTGAAGGGTTGATTTCGCAAGCTTTTTGCATTGCTTGAGCACGTGCAGAAACAAGGCGCAAGCCATCTTCAAAGCTGAGAGCACCGGCTGCTACGAGAGCTGAAAATTCGCCAAGTGAGTGACCGGCAACCATTTCGGGTTTGAAATCGTCGCCCATAGCTTTTGCTAGAGCTACTGAGTGTATGAATACTGCAGGTTGAGTGACAGAAGTTTTTTTCAAATCTTCGTCAGTACCGGCAAACATTAAGTCAGTGATGTTGAATCCGAGAATTTCATTAGCTTTGTCCATCATTTGACGGGCTTCAGCGTTATTGTCGTATAGGTCTTTACCCATACCAACAAATTGTGCCCCTTGTCCGGGGAAAACATAAGCTTTCATGTGTTTACAGAAATTTTTCTTTATTTGTATATTTTCGTGCAAAGGTAGTGATTTTTTGCAACATAGGCAAACATGCCGCTATAATGAGTTTAGTTGTAACAAGTTGGAGATGTGACGGCGAAGGCTCACGGCGGCTTCATCAAAAGTGACATTGTGCCCCACTTCAGCCGATATCGACGTGACTGCTTTATCAACAAATCCGCATGGATTGATGGCGGAGAAGTAGTTTAAATCGGTGCACACGTTAAGCGCCAACCCATGCATAGTGATGAATCGGCTGCACTTTATGCCTATTGCGCAAATCTTGCGTTCTCGCGGAGTGCCAACGCCCACCCAAACACCGGTGGCACCGTCAACACGCTCACCATGTATGCCATATTCAGCAATAGTTCGTATCACGGCTTCTTCGAGAAGATGCACATAGCGTTTCACGCCTATAGCGCGTCGGTTCATGTCGATGAGCGGATACATTACTATTTGACCGGGGCCGTGATAAGTTATGTCGCCACCGCGCTCAATTTCCACAAGCTCCAAACCTTGTGCTCGCAGAAACTCAGCATGTGTGAGGTTGTGCGGATCGCCATGTTTGCCAAGCGTGTAAACGGGTTTATGCTCTACGGTGAATAAGTATTCATCTTCAATCTCTTTGCCGGCACCACGACGCTCTACCATTTCATTGAAAAGCTTGCGCTGCATGGCAAGCACTTTGGTGTAGTCGGCATTGCGAAGTTCTATATATACGGTCATAGCACATGTCGTTCTGCGTGATAACTTGAGCGCACCAGTGGAGCACTCTCCATGTGGCGAAATCCTTTTTCCAAACCGAGTAATCGGTATTTTTCAAACACATCGGGGTGTATGTATTCGCGCACCTCGTAGTGCTTCTCCGTTGGTTGGAGATATTGACCTATGGTCATCACTTCGCAGCCAACAGCACGAAGATCGTCCATAGTTTGCACTATTTCGTCAGGAGTTTCTCCAAGACCCAGCATGATGCCCGATTTCGAACGTATTCCGGCTTCGGCAACACGCTTAATCACAGCAAGAGACCCATCGTAGGTAGCGGTGCAGCGCACATCGGGAGTGAGACGTCGCACGGTCTCAAGGTTGTGCGAAATAACATCGGGACGCTCGGCAATAATCATATCTAGAGCTTCGGTGTTGCCGCGGAAATCCGGCACCAGCACCTCCATTGTCACACCGGGGCACTCTGTGCGCAGAGCACGCACAAGCTTCGCCCAATGTGAGGCGCCACCGTCGGGCAAATCATCGCGGTCAACCGAGGTGATAACGGCATGTTTTAGCTTCAAATCGCGCACAGACTGCACAATTTGATCTATTTCGCCGGGATTTAACGGCTCCGGGCGACCGGTTTTCACATTGCAGAAACGGCAATTGCGCGTGCAAGTGTCACCACCTATCATAAAAGTGGCGGTGCCATTGTTCCAACACTCACCGCGATTGGGACATAGTCCTGACGTACAGATAGTGTGGAGACAGCGACCGTTAACATTTGATGCAACACGAGCAGCTTTTATGGCATCGGGCAACTTTATTCTCAGCCATTCCGGCTTGCGCCCATAAAAATTATTTTTCATCGGTATGTTATTTTAGTTTTACGGTCACAAAATTAATATTTCTGCGACAATACGCAAAAAACAAACATCTTTTTTTTGAACATCACACGCATTGCAAACGTTTGAGCATACACTCTAAAGCCATAAACTTACACTATGATTGCATCACACAAAATAGCCTCGTGGCTTCTTCACAAAGTAGAAATAGCCATGCATGCCCTCGGTTTTGGACACTCTGAAGTTGCACAAACAATTGTATACGTTGCTGTTGTTGCCGCGATTGCAATAGCTCTGGGCTGGGCGGTGCGCCACGCAACACTTTGGGCTCTCGGCAAAATTGTGGTGTGGCAGCATAGTCGCTTGGGCACAGCCCTGCTGCATGAACGCACGTTGCTAAAATGCTCGCACGTGATTCCACCTCTCGTTTCCATGGTGATGATACCCGTGGCTTTCGATGAGTCAACACCGTTGCTCACCGTGATATGGCGCGCTGTGCTAGTGTACACCACCATCACTGTTGCCATAGGCATAAACGCAGTGCTCGCATTCATTTTCAATCGCTATAACGAGCATGAAAACACGCGCAACCATCCACTGAAGGGCATTCTCAACATTGCAATAGGCATGGTTTGGATTATAGCCGCCGTGCTCGTTGTCTCGGTAATCATCAACAAGTCACCGGGTGCTCTTCTAGCCGGACTTGGTGCCTTTGCCGCTGCACTGATGCTCATCTTCAAAGATAGCATTTTGGGATTTGTGGCGGGCATACAGATGTCGCAAAACGACATGGTGCGCGTTGGCGATTGGATATGTGTGCCGTCAACTCCGGCAAACGGCATAGTGCTCGATGTGTCGCTATCAACGGTGAAGGTACGCAATTTTGATTTCACCATCATCATGATACCTCCATACACCATCGTTTCTACAGCTGTGCAAAACTTCAGGGGTATGCGTGAAAGCGGTGTGCGCGAAATACAACGCACATTCATGTTCCGCTATTGCGACATTGTGGCTAGCTCTCAGCAATTCATACAGCAAATAGCTGCACAATTTCCGGCAATCAAGACGTTCATTTCCAATCTTGCTCCCGGTGAAACAGCGACTTTTCACCCCGGCATACATGAGCTCAACGGCTCTACAGAAACTAATCTCGGGCTCTTCCGCACTTATGCATACTCTTATCTGCTTAGCCACCCAATGATAGCACAAGACCAGCGCGTGATGGTGCGCATCAACGAGCCCAATAACTCCGGCGTGCCACTACAAATTTGGTGCTATGCTTCAAACAACGATTGGACGGCATACTGCGCCATACAAAGCCAAATCACCGAACACCTGCTCACCACAGCTCCCGCCTTCGGCCTGCACATTTACACCCTCGGCAACATCACCCTAAAATAAAAAACCTATTTTCGGGCAATGATGGCTAGAAAATATTGAATTTTTTTGCAAGATACGGGTGTAAATATCTAGAATAATACTATCTTTGCAGATGATGATGTTGTTGCGCGGCGACATACTTCTTACGCTCGCTTAGCGTTGACCTCGATGCAACTTCTACCATATTTTGTATGAAAGATATGAGCATTACTCATGATTGTGTAACTACGCAAAGCTTACAGCTTGTGAGCTTGCCTAAATTCAAGCCAATAACACTCTCCGACTTACCAAAAATTAAGTCGGTGTTGCAGTGCGCGCCTTCGCGCTCGTGCGACTACACGATTGGTGGTATATATCTTTGGATTGAATGGTTTAATTATGAGTATAGCATAGTTAACAACACGTTGTTCATAAAAGGTCGCTCAGAGAATAATCCAAACATCACTGCTTTTTCTCTACCAATCGGCGAAATGGACATTGATAGAGCCGTTGATTTGCTGAAACACTATTGCGCGGTGCACAACATGCCGCTTGTGTTTTCGGCAATACCTGATGATTGCATGTCAATGTTTAGCAAATATGTTGACGCGCGCGTTGAGCCACTGAGTGCTTGGAGCGACTATGTTTACAATGCATCTGATTTAGCAACGCTTGCCGGCAAGAAGTTTCAGAAAAAACGCAATCATGTGAATCGCTTTATTGCTGATAATCCAAATTATAAATTTGAATCAATCACAGCAGATGCGCTTCCTGAGCTTTGCCACTTTTTCTATGATTTGCAATCAGCCTCAACCGATGCTTCGCCTATGGCACAATATGAGGCAACGTCAGTGCTCGAAGTGCTGCTCAGCGGCAACGCTCCCGGTTTTGATGGAGCTCTGCTGCGCGACAATGATGGGAAAATTGTCTCATTCACTTTTGGCGAGGTTGTTGGCGACACGCTGCATGTGCATATTGAGAAGATGAACCACGATGTTGCCGGAGCCGGCGCAGCAATCAACAAATTATTTGTAGAGCAGATGCTCGCGAGACATCAGAACATAAAATACGTAAATCGGCAAGATGATGCCGGCGATGAGGGTTTGCGCAGAGCAAAGCTCTCATACAATCCGGCATACATTCTTCATAAGTATAACATATATATAACTAACAACTATGAGTAAATTCACTTGTTGGATTGAGGCAATGCGCTTGCGCACGTTGCCCGTATCGGTGGCAGGAGTGGTCACCGCCGCTGCTTATGCAGAGATAAATAATAAATTTTTAGCCGCTCCGGTGCTTCTATGCCTGGCTTTTGCAATACTAGCGCAAATAGCTTCAAATTTTGCCAACGAGTATTTTGACTATAAAGGAGGGCTTGATAAGCCCGGACGCGAAGGGCCCCGTCGAGGAGTGACCGAAGGCGATATCACTCCCGGTGCTATGAGAAATGCCACAATCTTCACGCTATTGCTGGCATGCGCTGTTGGCTGCACGCTCATATATTGGGGCGGATATTGGCTTATCGCCGCAGGTATAGCGATAGCGTTGGGGGTATTTGCATACAGTGCGGGGCCTTACCCGTTGTCGCATCACGCGCTCGGTGAACTTGCAGTGATATTCTTTTTCGGCATAATTCCCGTTACACTCACATACTATCTGCAAACCGGTGATTGGGACTTATACGTGTTTCTTGGATCGGTAGCTATTGGTTTGATGGGCGCAAATGTGCTGATTGTGAACAATTATCGCGACCTTGAGGATGACCAAGATGTTGGTAAGCGCACTCTTGCCGTGGCTATCGGTAGACATCGTATAGCTTCGCTCTATCTAATCAACGGTTGGCTAGCCGTGGCACTCATGCTTCCGGCATGGGCACTATATGAGCCGTGGAAAATGATTATACCCGGCATATACTTGGCATTGCATAGTTTCCTATTCCACACCATTTCACACCGTCGCGGTGCCGCTCTCAACCCTATGCTTGGCATGACGGCAGTGTTGATGCTTGTCTATACCCTCGGTTTTCTCTTTGCTATATTTTTCTAATAACACAATACACTATCATGAGACTCAAATATCTCTTATCACTACTTCTTATACTTCCGTTCATCGCGTCGTGTAGCGACTCTAACAAAAAAGAAGATGAGCCTACGGTTGACTTTAAACTACTCAGCACTTCTCCTGAAAACGGGGCAACCAATGTTGACCCTGACATCACAGAGATTGTGCTCACATTTAATGATGAGGTTAGCGTGCGTCCAATGGGATACAACACAATCACGCTCAATGGCAGCATGATTAAAGATGATATATCTTATAGTGGCACACAAGTTGTGATTGCTTTGCACAACACTGCTCCGCTAACGACATACACGCTTGAAGTGCCGAAAAACGTTATTGTGAACAGTGCCGGCAGCGGTTTGGCTGCATTCACCGTGCAATTCACAACAACAAAGAATTATTTGGATGTTACTCCGGCAGTTAGCCCCGATGCAACAGGCATGGGCTATGATGCCATACAATGGACCACGCTAATCAACGCCGGTTGGGACCTCGGCAACTCATTTGAGAGCGCTGCAGGCGACTGGGATAACACTACTAAAACTTGGTCAAACATCTGGATGCAAGACCGCAACGAGTGGGAAACTGCTTGGGGTAATCCGAAAACCACTGAAGCCATGATTCTTGCCGTGAAAGAGGCAGGCTTTAATGCCGTGCGCATACCGGTGCGTTGGGAGCCTCACGTAACAAACCAAGAGACTATGGAGATTGACAGTCGTTGGATTGCCCGCGTGAAAGAAGTGGTTGACTACTGTGTGAATAACGGCATGATTGCTATCATCAATACACACCATGACCTTTGGATGGAAAATAATCCTTTCGACGCTCAAGCAGCCGACATTTCTAAAAAGGAGATTGCGTTGTGGAAGAATATAGCAACATACTTCCGTGACTATGACTATCATTTGGCTTTTGCCGGCACAAATGAGGTGAATGTGAATTGGCAAGCTCCGACCACAGAGAACCTTCGTGTGCAAAACGGATTCAATCAAGATTTTGTAAAAGCAGTTCGCTCAACCGGAGGTCGTAACTGGTATCGAAACCTCATTGTGCAAACATATTCATCTAACCCCGAATACGGCTTGAACGGATTTGTAGCACCCTCTGACGTGGTTGACAATCGTCTCAGCGTTGAGTTCCACTACTATAGCCCATACGACTACTGTGGCAGCTGTACCGTGTACTATTGGGGTTCACAATTCGTTCAATATGGGGCAGTATCAAGCACATATCAAGAGACAGCACTTGAAAATCTGTTTGCATCGCTTTCCGACACTTGGCATCCTCAAGGCCTCGGCATTATCATGGGCGAAACCGGTGTTTCATATCACACTACGGGCTCTACAACCGACGTTAAGCATCAACAAGAGAGCATGAAGTATTATCTCTCAAAGGTTTACTCAACAGCGAAAGCTAACGGTATTGCTCCGTTTGTTTGGGACAATAATGCTTTTGGTAACGGTTCGGAAAACTTCGGTATTTTTGACCGCAAAAATGGAATGAGTGTGCGCGTGTCATGTTTCCTTGATGGCATCATGGAAGGCGCTAAAACGCAATATCCCGACAAATATCGCTCTGCTAACTAGAAGACTTATAGACCTAAAAAAACGAGCCATGCGAGAATTTAAATCGCAAGGCTCGTTTCTTTTTGATATCTACCTAACTAATTATGAAATCGTTTAGTTTAAAGTGTCGAAAATACGGTTGCGAGCAATCAAGCAAGCGCCAATTAGGCCGCCGTCATTTCCGTGGCGAGAGAGTTGTATTTTTGTATCTTGGCTCACGAGGTTGAGGGAGTACAAGCGCACAGCCGTGCGGATTGGCTGAAGCAGATAGTCACCGGTTTCGGCGAGAACGCCGCCAATGATAACTTTTTCGGGGTTGAATATGTTGATCATGCCGGCAAGCCAACGGCCAAGAGTTTTGCCCATTTCTTCGAGCACTTCGATGGCGAGGAGGTCTTCGCGACGCACGGCTTCGAGTGCATCGTCGAGAGTGATTTTGCCATTTTTGGCGTAACGCTCGGCAATCACAGAGTTAGCACCGGCTTCAAGGCGTTCAGAGATTTTGCGCACGAGAGCGGAGCCAGATGCTTCGGTTTCCAAGCAGCCTTTTTTGCCGCAGTGGCAAATGACTTCATTGTCGCAGGTGACCATGTGACCAAATTCGCCGGCGAAACCAGATTTACCGGTAACAATTTTGCCGTCGATAACCGCGCCAAGGCCTAAGCCCCAGCTCAAGTTTATGAATAGCAAGTTTCGCTCATCGCGATTTTTGTTGCAAAGGTATTCGCCAAGAGCCATTGCACGGGTGTCGTTTTCGATGCAGACGTTTGCGTTTAGTTTAGCAGAGAGGATGTCGCTGAGAGGTTGCTCGTCGAAGTTGTATCGGCTATAGCTGTGACCAGTCATAGGGTTGACGCGACCCGAGATGTTTACGTTGATCATAGCGATACGATCACGCGGCACCTTTAGAGCGTTGAAGAAGTTGTTTATAGTAGCGCAAAGGGTGTCGAGCGAAGCCGGAGAATTTTCATAATTGTATGGTATGTCGGTTGATTGAGTCACCATTTGTCCGGTGAAATCAACGAGGCCCATAGAGACAGACGAGTTTTTGATGTCAACGCCGCCAAAATAGCACGATTCGGGATTAAGGCCATAAAGAGAAGGGTGACGACCACCGGCAGTTTCGAGTTTACCGCGTTCGATGATAAGTCCGGCCTCAGTCATTTCTTCAACGATTTTGGTAACCGTTGGGATGCTTAGATTTAACTGTTTGCTTAGTTCGGCGAGAGTTGCGAACCCGTTTTGGATGTAAAAAGCAATTACCTGTTTTTTAACGATAGTGCTCTTGGTATTTCTTTCAAATTCTTCTAGTAGCGTCATTGCAGTAGTTAGGGTATTTCGATTGGGTCTATTATTAATGCTGCAAATTAAATAAATATTTTTCTTATTTACAAAAATTATATAATAAATATTTTATCAAGCTTTGTTTTATTTTAAGTTAAATAAGCAAATAGCGTGCATAGAGAATAAAACGAGCAAGGCATACACAACGTGCACCTTGCTCGAGTTGATAGAGTTAAAATTCAAAGAGAATGTGTTATCGCTTAACGCCAACAGCGGCAGCTTCAACGTTTGTGACGAGCACAGAGTCGCTATCGACCGGAGTTAAAGTCACATCGTCTTCAGCAATAACGATAGTTTCGGGGTCTTGAGAAGCAGCGCGGTCGCCGTTTCCGCAAGAGGCGAACCCGCCGGCCATAAGGACGGCGGCGAAAATCAGTAAATTTTTCATGAGCTAGTGAATAATAGTATATATAATAAATGAGTGGTTGTGGGTTATTAGTTGCAGCCACCGTTGCAATCACATCCGCCACCGCAGCCACCGTTGCAACCGCCACCGCAGCCACATGAAGAGGGTTGAAGTTCTTCGGGAGTAGCAGCACGCACGGCAATGATTTTACCGTTGAAGCGCACGTCTTTTCCGGCGAGGGGATGATTGAAGTCCATTTTCACATTTTTGTCGGTAACCTCGAGCACAACGCCGCTGATGCGGAAACCGTCGGCGGTCATCATGGGCACAACAGCACCTTTGCAGATGTGTTCCTCGTCAAATTTGCCGTCAACCATGAAGATGTCGCGGTCGAGGACAGCGATTTGGTCATCTTCGCGGGGGCCGAAAGCTTCAGCACTTTTCACAACAACGTCAAAAGCGTCGCCAACAGCGAGGCCTTCAATGGCTTTCTCGAGAGGGATAATCATGCCTTGAGTGATGCCAAAAATAATCTTTTCGGGGTCTTCGATGTCGGTTTGGTGCACGAGTTTTTCGCTGCCGTCAGCAGCGATTTCATAAAGGTCATAACCAAGCTCAACGTATTTTCCCGGAGCGATTGTTTCTTTTTGTGTCATTTATATATAATTTATGTGTAAAAAAATCGGTGAAATTATAGACAAAGATAATTCACTCAAATCATATAACAAAATTAGTGCCAAAAGTTTTCACGAAAAATCGAAAAAAAAGCATTTTTTTGCAATTTTCGCCTTCAAGCCCAATTAACAGGCGTTTACATTTACATACTTAGAGATGACTGATATTTTGAACAATATACAATTACGACTAGTTTTTAGGATTATTTTACTTTTTGGCTTGCTTTTTTTTTGAAAAAACGTTTTGTGTTTGCAAAAGTATGAGTACTTTTACACGCTCTTTTTAGCCAAGCTGATATTGTGACTAATGAGAACATGAATAAAATTCATTCAGTTCAAACAAAAAAATCGAATAATAATCACATTAAAAAATAACCAATCTCAAATCAAAATGAGCAATTCAAACGTTAAACCAGCCGAAGGTAAACTCGGCGTTTTGGTTGTTGGTAACGGTGCTGTTGCAACAACATTCATGACAGGTGTGCTTATGGCTCGCAAAGGCCTAGCAAAACCCGTAGGTTCAATGACACAATACGACAAAATGCGTGTTGGTCAAGGAGCAGACAAAAAATATCTCCACTATAAAGACATCGTACCCATCGCAGACCTTAAAGACATAGTTTTCGGAACATGGGACGTATATCCTGCAAATGCATACGAATCAGCAGTAAACGCTGAAGTACTCAAAGAAAAAGATATCAATCCTGTAAAAGAAGAACTCGAAGCAATCAAACCGATGCCCGCAGCATTCGACCACAACTACGCAAAACGCCTTGATGGCAACAACGTGATGGTCAACAAAACCCGCTGGGAAATGGTAGAACAACTTCGTGCTGATATCCGCAACTTCAAAGCAGAAAAAGGTGTAAACCGCGTTGTAGTTCTTTGGGCAGCATCAACAGAAGTATATGTAGCTCCTGATGAAAAATATCACTACACACTTGCTGACCTCGAAGCAGCAATGAAAGCTGACGATAAAGAACACGTTGCACCCTCAATGTGCTACGCATACGCAGCTCTTTCTGAAGGTGCTCCCTTCATCATGGGTGCTCC
>CAZGAN010000060.1:0-10987 GCA_964523655.1 uncultured Bacteroides sp. | reverse complement strand
ACATACACAAACTGCGCAGCCTACCTCTTGAGCGAGCTGCGCAGTTCCCATTTATATAATGAAAAAACTATTTCACGTAGGCAGTGCGGTGACCGTAAATCATCACCACAACAAAGCAGATGAGCGGCATCACAAACGACACGTTCACTGCGGGCATGCCAAAGAGTGTGCCCTGGTCAATGATGCTGGCTTGCAGCGGCGGAAGTATTGAGCCTCCAAGTATAGCCATAATCAAGCCCGCAGCGCCAAATTTGGCGTCGTCGCCAAGCCCATTGAGAGCAATACCGTAGATTGTGGGGAACATGAGCGACATGCATGCCGACACGCCCACAAGACAGTAAAGTCCGGTCACATTTTGCAAGAATATGACGCCACAAGTGAGAGCTCCGGCACATACTGCCAACAGTGCCAACAAGCGTCCGGGGTTGATAAATTTGAGCATAAATGTGCACACAAAGCGGCTCACGCAGAAGAGTATCATTGCCAAGATGTTGTATTTCTGCGATAGCACCTCAGCGGCTTGCTCGGTCATTCCCTCAGCCATAAACACACGTGTGCCATACTGAATGATGAATGTCCAGCACATGATTTGTGCGCCAACATAGAAGAATTGAGTGACAACTCCCTCGCGGTAGTGGCGTATTGAGAAAATGCGCTTCACCGACGGGATGAAGTTGATGGCACGCTTTGTGCCGTCGCCTCCGGTGGGCATCTTCACAAAGCGTATGAGCAGTAGCATTGCAATAATCACCACGCCAATGGCAAAATAAGGAGCTATGAGCACCGACAAATCGTGCTCTTTCACTGCCTCAAACTGCTCAGCGGCGAGCTGTGCTCGCGCGGCAGTGTCCATGGGGTCAAGGCGATTTTGTATAAAGTTCATAGCCACATACATGCCGCACAGCGAACCGATTGGGTTAAACGCTTGCGCCATGTTGAGGCGACGCGTGGCTGACTCTTCCGGGCCCATCGACAAGATGTAGGGGTTACAACTGGTTTCGAGCACTGACAAGCCGCACGTGAGTATGAAATAAGCGAGGAGAAACGAGTAGTATTCGCCCGTCCACTTCGCGGGCAAAAACAGCATTGCGCCAAGCGCATAAAGCCCCAGGCCGAGGAGCACTCCGGCTTTATACGAATAACGGCGTATGAACATTGCTGCGGGGAATGCCATAGCAAAATATCCACCGTAGAATGCCACTTGAACCATTGCGCCGTCGGTCACGCTCATTCTAAAAATCTTAGAAAAAGCTTTCACCATGGGATTTGTGATATCGTTGGCAAATCCCCAAAGCGCGAAGCATGAAGTGATAATAATGAAAGGTACAAGATACTTGGTACCGTTTTTGGTAAGGATTGAAGGGTGAGTCATTGAAAGGTGTTATTGGGTTTAAGGTTAAAAGAAGCTTTGAGAGAGCCATTAAAAGCACTCTGCTTGCACCATGATGTTGCCAATCGCCGTTGCTTCAACAGGGCCGGCAATAACAGGTATGCCTATTGCTTCTTCGGTCATGCGATTAAGCAGCTTATTGCGACATCCGCCGCCAATGATGTGCAAGCACTCCACCGGCTCGGGCAGCAAGCTGTTGAGCTGCTCTATGCCGCGTTTATAGCGCTGTGCCAGCGATTTCACCACACAGCGCACATAGTCGCCCTGTGTTTTCGGAGCTTCGGCACCGCGGGCACAGCAATAGTCGTTGATTGCTTTTGCCATGTCGCCCGATGCAGCAAATGCATCGTTATCAACGTCGATAGTGAAATTGTAATCACTGGCATCGGCATCGGCAAGAAGCACGTCATAACTTGTTTCCAAGCCCTGAGCTTTCCATTGTGCCATGAGGCATTGCAATATCCACAGCCCGGTGATGTTTTGCAAGAAACGTATTTTGCCGCCTACTCCACCCTCATTGGTGAATCCGGCAACACGCGCTTCTTCGCTGAGTATCGGTGCATCAAGTTCGGCACCAAGCAACGACCATGTGCCGGAGCTGAGATATGCGCGAGTGCGCTTACCATCGTCTTTGGGCACTGCATAGACGGCGCTGGCGGTGTCGTGCGAGCCAACGGCTATAACTTTCACGTCGCGAGGCAAGCCTACTTCATCGGCAATAGCGGGGAGCAATGTGCCGCGCACTGTGCCCGGCATCACAATCTCGCCAAATATGCGGCGCGGCAAGCCCATACGGTCTATAAGTTCATAGTCCCAGCTGCGCGTCTTGGCATCAAGCAACTCCGACGTTGAGGCAATGCAATATTCGTTGTTAGCCACTCCGGTGAGGAAATAGCTAAACAAGTCGGGGGTAAAGAGCAAGTGAGCGGCAACATCGAGCTTGGGGTCATTTTCTTTCTTCATGGCGAGAAGGCGATAGAGCGTATTGATAGCCATAACTTGTATGCCGGCCTTCGAATAATGCTCGCGCAAAGCAGCATCATCAAAAGTTTGCTCAGGCATGCCGTTTACCGCAGGGTCGCGATAGCACGTCGGATTACCCAACAAATTGCCGTTAGCATCAACCAAGCCGAAATCAACGCCCCAAGTGTCAATGCCTATACTTTTAATGTTATAGCCGGTCTCTGCTGCCTTTTTCAGCCCGTCTTTCATGTCTTGAAAGAGAGCGAGAAAATCCCAATGTATGTGTTTGCCCAGCGTCACTTGTCGGTTGGTGAAGCGGTGCACTTCCTCCAACTGCACAGTTCCTCCGGCAACGGTACCGACCATAACGCGGCCGCTACCGCCACCGAAATCAACTGCTATGTAGGCATCTTTCATTTCTGCACTTTGCCAAGTACGTACACTTCAAGGTCGTCAATCTCTTGCGGTGTGAGTGTGGTGTATTCACCGCCCGATTGCACGATGATGCGGCATGCCATTTCAAAGAACATGGCGCGCTCAAACACCTCGTCAAAATCTTTACCGCACACCACTTGTCCGTGCTTAAGCAACATGATTGAATCGTGCTCTTTCATTGCTGCCACAACGTGCTCGGCAAGCTCTTTCGAACCCGGACGGAAGTATGGCACAATGGGTATTTCGCGTCCAACGTGGCAAGGTATTTCTGCTGTCACATTGAAGTCGGTAGGACGATTTTTCATGCATGCCACATCAGTAGCAAAGGGCGATTGGAAGTGTAGCACAACGTTCACCTCCGGACGCTCGCGCATCACGCCAAGGTGAAACACGCTCTCCATCGACGGTTTCACGCCGTTGAGCACTGTGCCATCTGGACGACAGATTGACACTTTCTCTGCCTGCAAATTGGGCACCCACGATCCTGTGCCTGAGATAAGCACTTCGTCTTCGCTGATGCGCCACGACAGATTACCTGAACTGCATATTGTGAGCCCGGCATCACCAACGCGGTGTGCCATAGCCAAAAATTGATCTATTTGTTGTTGTGTTGCCATGATCGAGTATTATTTATAGATAGGACCATAGTTTTTGCAAGCACGATAGTCTGCGCCTTCTTTATCCATGCCAAATGCATTCCATGCTGCCGGACGGAAAATCTTATCGTCGTCGATATTGTGCATGCACACAGGTATGCGAAGTATTGATGCCATAGTGATCAAATCTTCGCCGATGTGACCATAGCTGATTGCGCCGTGGTTAGCGCCCCAGTTGTTCATCACTGAGTATACGTCTTTGAATGCGGGTTTATCGCACAAGCGAGGCACGAACCATGTTGTAGGCCATGTGCGGTCGGTGCGTTCATTGAGTATTTTGTGTATTTCGGGGTCAATATCCACTGTCCATCCTTCTGCAATTTGGAGTACCGGGCCAAGACCTTTCACAATGTTCACGCGCATCATGGTCACGGGCATACCTCCTTTTGAAAGGAAGTTTGATGAGAAACCGCCGCCACGGAAGTATTCACGGCTTGCAGGATACCAAGTTGTTGCATCGAGGCATTTCTTCACTTCGTCTTCGCTGATATTCCAAGGCTCTTTCATTGCTGCATTGCCTTCGGCATCGCATTGTTGACCGGTAGCGTCGAGAGTTGTAGCGCCTGAGTTGATTAGGTGGATGATACCATTTGAAGCGAGGCCTGTGAGCTCTTTACCGGTTACGCGCTTAACAGCTTCGGGGCTCCAGTATGTGCGCACGTCTGAGAATATTTGTGCGCGGTTGCTGAGCAAGTGGCCGAAAAGCATAGCCACACCGTTGAGTGTATCGTTCTCGGTAGCGAGCACGTATGCTTCGCGTATGCCATTCCAGTCAAATGAGGTATTCATCAATGACTCGCTGTAGTCGCCGTTAGGATAGAAGTCAGTCCATTGACGTTGACCTTGGAAACCGGCAGCGATGGCATTGTGACCAAGAGATTCTTCTTTAAAGCCCATTTCAAGCAATTTGGGATTACCTTGCATGAGGTCGCGCATGATGAGAGTCATCTTCACAACAAACTCCCAATCTTGGTCTTTTTGCTCGCGGGTTTTTACTTTTCCTTCGGGGTTATAGTCATGGCCTTCGTGTGGTTTGCAGTATTTCTCTGTCCAAGCCATAGCTTTAGCAAATTCTTCTTTGTCGTAGATGCCTTCTGTCATGCGGCGGATGATTTCTGTGAGGTCAACCGATTCGTTGCGCATGCCAAGATACTCTTGGAAGAATTCGGGGTTAACGATAGAGCCGGCAATACCCATGCAAACGCTACCCATTGAGAGGTACGATTTGCCGCGCATTGTTGCAACAGCTTGAGCTGCGCGTGCAAAACGGAGTATTTTCTCTGCCACGTCAGCGGGAATTGTGTTGTCGTCAAGGTCTTGCACATCGTGGCCGTAGATGCCAAATGCGGGGAGACCTTTTTGTGCGTGTGCTGCAAGCACAGCTGCAAGATAAACAGCACCGGGACGCTCTGTGCCGTTAAAGCCCCAAACTGCTTTGGGCCAATGGGGGTTCATATCCATGGTTTCTGCGCCATAGCACCAGCAGCTGGTCACGGTGATTGTTGCACCAACGCCTTCGCGTTCAAACTTCTCAGCGCAAGCTGCCGACTCTGCTACGCGGCCAATTGTGCCGTCAGCAATAACGCACTCCACGGGCGAGCCGTCACCGTTTCTAAGGTTTTCTGAGATAAGGGTTGCTACTGCTTTAGCAAGACTCATTGTTTTTTCTTCAAGGCTTTCTCTCACACCGCCTTGACGTCCATCAATAGTAGGACGTATACCAATTTTGGGATACTTTTTCATGTGGTTTTTATGGTCTATGTGGTTATATAACTTTAACTGGTAATGTCGAGGTAAAAATGACAATACGCAAATTTACTCAGTTTTATTCAATCGCCCAAACAAAAAAACAAAAAAAGCGAGGACTAAAATTAGTCCACGCTTTTTTTATTTGTCAATCTAAATGTATTTACGAAATACTTTCAGATTATTCAGCTTCTTCGATTGTAACGGCACGGTCGAGAGCAACGTATTTTTCACCGAGGTCGCAGAGGTTACCGTTGTTTGTTGTAGCTGTGAGTTGTGATTCGTTTACACCAAATTTAACCAATTGGTTTTTAACACCGTTTACGCGGTTTTCGCGGAGACGGTTGTTGATTTGGTCGTTACCGGTGTAGTTGTCAGCCCAACCTGTGAGAACGTAGTTCTTTGAAGTGTTTGAGTTCATTACTGAAGAAACTGCTTCAAGCACGTTTACGTCTTTTTTGGTGAGTTTGTAGCTGTTGATGGGGTAGTAGATAGTAGCAAGAGGTGCTTTTTCTTCTACTTTTTGAACGGGACGGTTCAAGCAGTCGCGAAGTTGGTTTTCGAGGTCTGCGATACGGCCTTCAGCTGAAGCAAGACGAGCACGGAGTGCGTCGCAGTTTTCTGCTTCGGGGCATACGGGAACAACGGGAGCGTTCCAAGTTGTTTTGCCGAAGTTGTAAGTTACACCGAGGTAAGCTGATACTTGGCTAGCTGTTTTGTTCCAGCCGTCACCAGCTTGGTCTTTGTGGTTGTCAAGACCGTTCCAACGGAGGTCGAGTGACAATTGTACGCGTTTGCTGATTTGGAATGAGTTGATAAGACCTGCACGTACTGTGAGGATTTTATCTTGGTCGTTTGACCAGTCACCGTTGTCGTCTTTGGTGTATGTCCAGAAACCACCTGCACCTACATATACAGTAGCATTGTAGACACGGCCGGGACGGTAGCCACACCACCAGTTGGTGAGGTTAACCATGAAATCAGCAGCAGGACCGAAGTGGTTGAATTTTTGCTTGTAGTAGCCGTTTACTTTGCCATAAACGCCTTTAGCATCAACGTCAGCCAAGCCTTTTGATTGAAGCCAGTTACCGCCTACACGTACTCCCAAGATGGGTGAGAACCATTTGCCAACATAGATACCGGCAGCAGGAGTGAAACGGTCTTTAAGAGCACGGTGTTGATCGAGCGGGCTCATGTAAACGCTTGCGCCTACTTCACCTGTTACGAACCAGTTGCTCTTGAAATCATTGAGAAGATAACCTTGTGTGGTATCTTCAACGTATGTCACTTCCTGATTCTGAGCAACAGCTGATGAACCTAGGAAAAGTGCGCATACTGCAGCAAGGAGTGCACTTTTTTTCATAGATAAATGTTTTAAAACGATTGAATATGAATTAATTAATAAAAATTTCGTTGTTTTGAACCGATTTGTTATTTGAGCATTTATTTGTTTCAAGCCTCAAAGTTACAACTTTTCCTCGATATAAACTTAATTTTCCTTTAAAAAATAACAATTAATTTCATCTTTTTGTTTACAAAAACTAAAATTTAATATTTCTCAGCCTGATTGTCAAACATTTGCAACAAAAAAAAATTTTCATGAAAAAAGTGAGGCACTGCTCTTCGCAGCGCCTCACCCTATTTAATATATGTGTGACCTATGATTAGTCGTTTACAGGAATATCGGTATTTACGTTCTTTGATCCGATCAATGCGTAGAACAAAATGTATGCTGCGCATGCCAAAGGAACAACGTAGCTAACAAGGTAGTTACCGGTTACGTCTGCAACCCAACCTTGTATTGCAACCATTACTGCACATCCAAATACCATTGTCATGAATGCGCCTGATGCAATAGCGGTGTATTTACCAAGTCCTTCAACTGCCATGTTGAAGATACCGCCCCACATCACTGATGTGCAAAGACCAACAAGAATGAATGCGAAGATGCCCACAGGCACGCTTGACCAAATCACTGAAAGATTTGCCCAGTCAATACCCGGAACGCTAACCATTGTTGTTTCGGGAGCGAACATGCCAAAGAGGATAAGCAAAATGCTCAAACCTGAAGCAAAGGTGATCATTGCGCGTGATGATACTTTCGAACCAATTGCACCACCAACGAAACGACCAACAAGCATCATCAACCAGTACACTGCAACTATAAGACCTACAACGCCGGCATCCATGCCTTGTGTTGTGGTGAGGTATTGCAACATGTAGGTCGGCACACCAACTTCAATACCCATGTAAAGGAAGATTGCGAGGATACCGAGGTTGAAGTGACGGAATGAGAATGCGCTGTATTTCTTGCCACCTGCAGCAACAGTTTCTTTCTTTTCAACTGCTTGTTCGGGCTCTTCAATTTTGGTGAAGAGAATAACAATAAATGCAACGATAAAGATGCCAAGGGCGATGAAAAGAGCGGGAGTTGCGTCTGACACGTGAGCTTTTGCTGCATCACCGATGAGCGCACCCATGATGATGTAAACAGCTACAGCTGCTGCTGAGTTAAACACACCACCGATTTGAATGAGCTGGTTACCTTTGTTACCACCGCCGCCAAGTATGTTGAGCATGGGGTTAACTACGGTGTTGAGCATGCACATGCAGAAACCTGAAATGAATGCGCCAACAAGATAAACGCCGAAAGCTGCTTCTTGCATGCTTTCCCAGCCGCTCATCCATTGCACTGTGATACCGATGATACCTACGATAAGCGCCATGAGCGCAGTCTTTTTGTATCCGAATTTTTTGATAAGCATACCTGAAGGGATACCCATCAACAAGTAGGCAATGAAGTTGCCATAGTTACCAATTTGTGATTGGAGGTTTGATGCTCCGAATTGGTTTTTAACAATAACAGCCATCGGTGAACAAAGGTTTGTCACGAAGGCAATCATTGCGAAGAGGGCAATCATAACTATAATTGCGCCCCATTGTTTTGATTGGTTACTCATAATTGTGGTATTATTTTTTTTAGTGTTTTATAATTTAAGATTAAAAACGTTATTTATTTGCTTACTCCATTGGAGTTTGCACCGCCAAAGTTAATAAAATATTTTCAATTAATATTCACGTTCACCGAAAATATATGTGCCGATGCGCACCAACGTGGCGCCATGCTCTATGGCTATGGGATAATCGTGGCTCATTCCCATCGATATCTCATCAAATCCTCGCAAATCCGGTGCTATCTCCAGTATGCGGTGATATGTTGCCGATATCGCCGCAAAATCTGCGGCAATTCGTTGCTCATCGTCAGTGTTACTTGCCATGCCCATCACTCCGCACAAGTGCGTAGCCTTGAGATTTTCAAACTGTCGTGTCTCAAAGTAGTGCAGCATTTCGTCAACACTAAATCCGGTTTTCGTTTCTTCAGCGGCAACGTGCAATTGCAGCAACACACGTGTCACCACACCGGCTTGCTCCGAGCGGCGATCTATCTCGTCAAGCAATCGAAGCGAGTCCACACTCTCTATGAGCGCAGTCTTGCCGATTATCTGCTTAACTTTATTTGTTTGCAAGTGACCTATAAAGTGCCAGCGCACATCGTCAGGCATTTGCGGCATCTTTGCCACAAACTCCTGCACTCTACTCTCGCCAAACACTCGCTGTCCGGCAGCATAAGCTTCTTGCAAAGCTTCCACAGGGTGAAATTTAGATACAGCCACCAACTCAACTCCCGCAGGCAGAGTTGAGTGGATGGCTGCTATACGTTGTGCTATAGTGCTCATTGCTGAAAACGTGACTGAGTTTTATTCGGCTTTCGGTGCTTCTGCCTTCGGTGCTTCTGCGCCTTTGTCGAGTTTCACACGGTAAACATCCATCAAGGCTGTTTCGGTGATTGATTGTATTTCATAATCGGCCATTGTGCCCTTCATGCCTTCAACAAAATTGTCGAGTGCTGTTTTGAAGTCGGCAGCTTGAACGAGTATAAGTGTTGATGTTTTCTTTTCTGCTGCAGTTTTTTCATCTATAGTGATGAACGCAACTTTCACCAAATAATACTTATCGCCTGTTTCGTCATAAAAGATTTCTGAGATTTTGGTGCGTTTAACTGCATTCACTGAAAATTCGCCTGAAATATATGGAGTTTGCTCTTCGATAATGCGAGCTTCGGCTTCAGTAAAAGAGAGTGCATCAACCAAATAGGGTTCACTTACTTTTTTGATTGCGCCGTTTTCTTGCATTTTATCGTAGCGCACTTTACATTCAAACCAGTTTGCCATTATTTTTTATTCTTAATTTTTATTTTTGATTTTTGTTTTGATATGGCAAAGTTACTCAATATATTGGACAAATCTACCCCTTATCTCTTATATTTTTATAAAAAAATGCTATCTTTGCTCTCTCGAAACTGCTTTATTATGGAGAGTCTGGAGCATAAAGTTAAAAATTTCATTAATAACAAGGCTTTGCTCACCGGCAAAGCTCCCGTGATTGTTGCCATCAGCGGCGGTGCCGATTCGGTGGCTCTACTCGCCGTGCTCAACGCCTTAGGCTACGAATGTGTTGCCGCACACTGCAATTTCCACCTACGCGGTGAGGAGTCGATGCGCGACATGGAGCACGTGCGCACAATCGCTGCTCAGCTCAACGTCTCTCTGCAAATCAAAGACTTCAACGTGCCCGAGCAAATGCGCCTCACCGGGCAATCAATAGAAATGGCTTGCCGCGACTTGCGCTACGCGTGGTTTCGACAACTCCTCGCCGAGCATCACGCCCAAGCTATTGCCGTGGGCCATCACCGCGAAGACCAAGTAGAAACTTTCATGCTCAACTTGCTGCGAGGCACCGGCATCGCCGGACTAACAGGCATGGCTCCGTCTGCGGCAAACGTGGTGCGCCCGCTCATTGAATGTTCACGCGCCGAGATTGAGCAATACCTCACACAACGCGGTCTAAGCTTCATCACCGACTCCTCCAACGCACAAAATGACTACAAGCGAAACAAACTTCGCAACATCATAATCCCATCAATTGAGCAACACTTCACAGGTGCATCTGATGCAATACTCGCAACCATGTCGCACCTCAGCGACAACAAACTTTTCTACGACTATGCCGTTAATGCTTTGAGCGCTCCCTTTGTCGACGCTTCCGGTTCTATAAATATTGATGCCATGCGCAAAACTTTGCCGCTTCAGGTAGCGCGCATGCTACTTTTTGAAATGCTCAAGCCCCATGGATTCAACATCACTCACATTGCGAACATGCTCAATGCCTCGGCCACAGCAACTTTCGTCTCGCCTACTCACACAGCCGAACTCAGTCGCGGCATGCTCTCAATAGTTATCAACACCGATGTTGATAACTCACAAAATGCGCACAAAGTCACTCTCAACAACAACATTGACACCCCTATACATATTTCAATATCAGAGCACAACATTGCACAATTTGCGCCAAAGCGCAACAACAACATAATTTATCTTGATGCCGAAGCACTTAGCAACGACCCCGTTTTCGAGCTCCGTCACTGGCAACAAGGCGACACAATGCAACCGTTCGGCATGGCAGGCAGCAAACTACTTAGCGACATCTTTGCCGATGCAAAACTTTCAGCGGCACAAAAACGCGAAGTGTGGATACTCACACGCAACGGCGAAATACTGTGGGTTATAGGATTGAGAGCATCACAACACTTTGCCGTAAACGCACAAACCAAAACATACCTACAACTCACAGCTCACATATAGACACAAAAAAAGATTGGTAGTCGTCGCGACCTCCAATCTCCGTAAAACCTTAAAAATCTAATCCTATGAAAAAACTAATCAAATTTGTTCCTACG
>CAZGAN010000059.1:0-11004 GCA_964523655.1 uncultured Bacteroides sp. | reverse complement strand
ACCAATTGATATACGCCTTTTTCTGATTTGCTCTTGCGCAAGGGCACTTCAAACGGGAACAATGTGTAGTCTTCTGTGCAGCAGGGAAGGAACCAGCCATCATAGTATGTTGCGTTACCAATAGACTCCCAGTCTGAGCCTGCGCCCATGCTGATAGTTGCGTATGCATAGCCGAAGTCTTGTGCTACACCGTCTGAGTCGTATGAGATAGCAAGAATCAAGTATGTGCCATCTTCTGATACAGGGAATAGACCACGAACGTTTGTTCCGGGCTCAATTTCTTGTACGTTGCTAGATGATTCTACCATCTTAACAGCCTTGCTAAGTTCACTCGGAACAGTTTGGTCAAGGAGAGCAGCTGCTTTAATTGAAGCAACGTCACTTTCTGATGAGATGTTTGCAATAGCGTAAGTATTGTCTTCGGTGTCGGTATAGAGACCATTGTATGATACAGATACGCCGCACTCAGGATAGCCATCAAGTTGGAAATAGTGGTATTGATTATCGAATGCACCTTCACTTACGTAGTAAATAAGCATCAAATAGAAAGTACCTGTTTCAGGGTTGTATGCACTTGCTGTGCGCCATGATTCGATGGTTTCTGCATCGTATCGAGAATCGTCTTTGATGTAGTTGTAAACGTCAGAGCAATAAATCTCTTCACCATAAGTGGGATGGGTATAACCAATACCAAAGGGTTTCACATTACAGATAATCCAACCATTTTCGTCAACTTCGTTAACATCGGGAATTTCGATGCGGAAGTCGAGACCGGTATTGTTATCATAGTAGTCGTAAGCATTTTTAGCTACAACAGTGAATGATTTGTCTTTACCGATGTTGGGGTTGTACTCAATTTCGTATGAAAGAGATGCTGTGCCAAAGGCATATTGCTCGTAGAATGTAGCTTTGCCTGTGGTGTTGCGTCCTTGATATGTAACTCCGTTAGATGTGATTGTACCATCCCATGCTTCACGAACTTTGGGTGCGGTAACAGTGAACTCGAATGAGTATGAAGCATCACCGTAATCTGAAGCGTCAGAGAGTGAAACTGTGATGTTGTAAGCTACATCTTGTTGCACTTTGTCAACATCGTAGGTGATGGGAAGTGAAGTTTGGAGCTCTGAACCTGAGAACGATACAGATGAAGGAATAGAAATGCCTTCGGGGTTGTATGTTACATCTTGGCCATCGTAGAGTGAGATGGTTGATGTGACGGTGTATGTTGAAGGTGAGTCTGCATTCACACGGTAAACAGGTATGTTGTAAACCGAAACTTCGTTTGAAGCTTCAACAGACTCTTCAAGACCTTCGGGGAAGTAAGCGCCGTTTGATGCGCCACCCACGTTGTACTTGTCGTCGTCTGAACAACCGGTCAACGCAGCCGCCAATGCTATTGAAGCGAATATTGATGATTTAAATAATTTCATTTTTTTAATTGTTATCAGTGACATAATATGAAAACTGAAAAAGAGGAGAGAGGGTGGAATGAGCTATTTGAAAAAGCTGCGTTTTAACTAGTCTGTTATTGGAGTAGGACGTGAAGCACTCGGGTTGTTGTCAGATTCTGAAATCTTAGCATTACCGGTTACCTCAGCTGTCGGGATACAGTAGATAAGCACTTTTGCCAACTCTGCGTTTTCGTCAACATTAGGAATGTAGTAAACGAAAGCAGCGGGGAAGTTAGCATTGCGGCGGTCAATTGATTTGTTGAGGCGCATCACATCAAGATATGCGAGACCTTCACCCCAGAACTCTACGCGGCGGTCTTGGTAGATTGCCTCTTGCACGTCTTCAGCAGTTGTTGCGCTGAGTGAGTAGCGGGGGTTACGATATGTTTTAATGAAGCTTTCAAATGTTTGACGACCTTGTTCTACTTGTCCACTCATTGCTTGTCCTTCAGCAAGGATGTAGTACATTTCTTCGATACGCATCAAAGGAATGTCGCTGGCATTTGTTGATTGATAAACAACACTGTTGTATGAATCGAACTTCACATTTGTGTAGGGGTCGATAGTGCTGTAAGAATCAATGAATGCTTTTTGAGCGCTGCTGATGTTGGGGCTTTCAAGGTTTTCGTCAAGGAACCAACCTTTGCGCACATCGTTGTTGGGGATGTTAGCATAAATGTTAGAGTTGATAGCTTTCCAAACACCACCCAATGATACATAACCACGGCAGAATGTGCAAATCCAAGAGGGGAAGTTTACGATACCTGAAGTTGCAGCGCCATCGGTTTCTGCGATAGCGATACCCCACATCCATGAGTCATCATCAAGGTTGCAGAATGCAGGTTTAGAAACATCGTCGATTGAGTAAGGACTTCCGCTGAAGTGATTGATTGCTGATTGAGCATCTTGTGCTGCTGCTGCGTATTTGTGCATTGTGAGGTTTACACGAGCACGAAGACCGTAAGCAACGCTGAGGTCAATCATACGTTTGGGTTTTGATTCTACGGCTTCTTCGCGAGTGTATGTTGAGCTTTCGAAGAGAGCGATAGATTGGTTAAGGTCGCTATTGATCTGATCATATACTTCTTGAACTGTTGAACGTGCAACACCGTTAGCGGCAGCATCTTCAGAGTTCAAGTTAGTGATGATGGGCACACAAGGTGATGATTCGTGACCTTCGTAGTTGAATTGGAAGAGTTGAGCCAACATCCAGTAGTCGAAAGCACGAGCTGCAAGTGCGTTGGCAAGGAAGAATTTACCTTCATTGGTTTCGTCATTGCCATATTGTGACACAACGTTATTAGCAATGAAGATTTGGTCATAAAGTTTATACCAAGCATAGGCTGCAGGTGTACCTGATGCTGTTGGTGATGAGTATGCACACCAGTAGTAGTACCAGTTGTAACCGTTGTTAGGGGTAACCATATCAGCTGTTTGAAGGTCGGTACCGATCATAAGACCGGGGTAACCGATATCAAAGTGTGAGCTGTATGTTGACATGACGTCGCCAAAGCTAGAGAAAATAGCGTTAACTGAGGCAGCACCCATGTCGGGGTTTTTCTCTATAGTGCTAACTTTTTGGTCTTCTGTAACGTATCCGCCCAAGTATTCAGTGTCGAGACTATCACAAGAGCTGAGAGCTACCGCTGACAAAGCTAACGCTGCAAATTTATTTAAATTTTTCATTATTTTCTTAATTGACAGTTAGACAATATTAGAATGTAACTTTCACACCACCTGTGATTGAGCGGATGGGAGAGTATGTTGAGTTATCTGAAGATGTGAATCCTTGACGGGGGTCGAGACCTTTACGTTTGCTCCAGAGGGCAACATTTTCAGCTGCACAGTAGATGCGCACATTGTCGAGGAATGCTTTGCGTGTCCAACGTGTGGGCAATGTGTAACCGAGGGTAACGTTGTTGAGTGATACGTAGTTGCTTGATGTCAAGAAACGAGTAGAGTATGAGTTTGATGCGCTATACTCACTTTCTGTTGCAAGACGGGGCACGTTAGTGTTTGTGTTTTCGGGTGTCCATGCGTTGAGGATATCTTTGTGCCATGTGCTACCAAGGCTGCTGGTTGTACCTTCGCTCATGTATGAAGCGTAGGTTGAGTCGTAGATGCGACCACCAAATTGGTAAGCAAATTGTGCAGAGAAGTCAAATCCGAATGCACGAACTGTTGTGCCGAAACCACCGTAGCCTTTAGGCATGATGTTACCGGTTGCGATACGACCGTTGTTGTAAGCATCGGTGTAGTCAGCTGTGGTTACGCGTTCTTGTACGTATTGTGTAACTTCGCCGTTTGCATCGTAGCTGTAAGGTATCTTTTCACCGTTTGCATCTGTTTTGTCAGCCCATGTGTAGTAAAGAGCTTTACCATCGGTGGGGTCAACGCCGGCGTATTCAACCATCCAGAGGTTGTACATTGATTCGCCTTCGAGGAACATGCGGCTACCGGTCAACCAACCTTGTTGGCTATCGTTTTGCCAAGATGAACGGGTGTTCACGATACGCGGGTCAAGTTTGAGCACTTTGTTAGAGCCCATTGTCAAGTTAGCGTTAACATCCCAAGTAACGTTGCGGGTATCGAAGATTGTGTAGTTGAGATCAAGTTCGAAACCGTTGTTACGCATAGAACCGACGTTTGCGGGATATGATGAGTAACCCAATGACGGAGCAACGGGAATGTTGAAGAGCATGTCTGAGGTTTGGCGTTGGTAGTACTCAATGCTACCTGAAAGTTTGCCGTGCCAGAAGCTGAAGTCGAAACCGGTGTTGAATGAGTTTGATGTTTCCCAAGTGATGTCGCGGTTACCTTTGTATGAAAGTGTACCGTCTGACCAAACACCGTCAGCACCTGAGATTTCGTATTGGTCTGAGTAAGCATTGTAGCGTGTACCAATGCCATCGTTACCGTTTTGACCGAAAGAGATTTTAAATTTGAGTAGGTCGAGATAGCTGCGAGTGCTTTCCATGAATGATTCTTTCACGATATCCCAACCTCCAGATACTGACCAGAAGTTACCCCAACGGTGCTCGGGTGCGAAACGTGATGAACCGTCGCGACGTCCGGCGAGTGTGAAGTAGTAACGACCAGCGTAGTTATATTTGATGTTGGCAAGGAAACCACGGTGCACGAGGTTTGCTTGTGCGCCATATCCGTTTTTGTTATCAATTGTGTTGCTTACTGCCCAGTTATCGGGTTGGTAAACGTTTGAACCTACAGCTTCAACATATTCGGTTTGGTATGATTGGTTTTCAAAACCGACCATGAATGTCAAACCGTGGTCGCCAAATTGACGTGTGTAGTTTGCAAGTGCTTGGAGGTTGATTGTGCGGTAGCGTGATGCTTCTTGAATTGCTTGACCACCGTAGCCTGCTGATTGACCGTACATACCGTTTTTGAGGTAGTGTGTACGTGTGTTGTCTGCGTGGTAACCTACTGTACCGGTTACTGTCAAGCCATCGATAGGAGTGATTGCAGCGTACCATTTACCATCGAATACGTCAGCAAGATATTCTTCTGTGTTGTAAAGAAGGTCACCTGCGGGGTTAGCAGTACCGAGGTAGTTACGTGAGGGAGTGCGACCCAAACCGTAGTCTGTGCCATCACCGTAGTCGTAGATGGGACGGTTGTAGGTTGTGTTGTAAAGTATGTTGCCTTGTGCGTCGCGGACATACATCGGGTAAACCGGACCAAGGTTGTTGATAAGGTTGAACGCGTTACCTGTTGATGATGACGAATCCAAGTCTTGGTCGCCGGGGTAACCGCTATTAGTGTATGTGTAACTCATGTTTGCACCGATTTTCAACCATTTTTTAGCTTGATAGTCGATAACGGCACGAGTTGAGAGACGATTGAAGTGTGAGTTTGAGATGATACCTTCATCTTCAAGGTAGTTACCTGAGATGTAGTAGCTGAGACGCTCTGTACCACCGGTGATGCTAACGTTGTATTCTTGACGAAGGCCATTGATAAGTGTGCCTTTTGTCCAGTCGTCAGCGAGGTATGTGTAGTTACCGTCAGAGTAACCGGGAGTTGCATTCGGGTTGAATTTACCGTTTGTACCAATGATGTATTGACCTGCAGGTACTGTCCATGTTTGGTAACCGAGGCTGTTCCAAATGTTTGAAGCAGCATAGTGGTAACGGTCTGACTCACTTGTCATGTGGTAGAAATCGCCTGCTGTTTGATAAAGAGCATTGTAAACGGTTTCAATGTATTGACGTTGGTCTTTGATTACATCGTACTGAGGCACTGCACGTGAGTTAGAACCCCAACGCATGTCTACTGAAATTTTAGCAGCACCTTCTTTACCACGTTTTGTTGTTACGAGGATAACACCGTTTGCACCACGAGCACCATAAAGTGCTGTTGATGCAGCATCTTTAATTACTGTCATGCTTTCAATGTCTGAAGGTGAGATGGTTGCAATGTCACCGTCAAAAGGAAGACCGTCAACAACGTAAAGAGGGCTTGAGCCGGCATTGATTGAGCCTACGCCGCGGATGCGTACGCTGGCTGAGGTGCCCGGCTGACCATTAGAGCTGAAGGTTTGTACACCGGCAACTTTACCGCTGATGGCGTTTGTAACGTTAGAGACAAGTGCATCTTCAAGTTGGTCAGCTTTAATTACGCCGGCTGAACCGGTGTACTCTGACTTCTTCGCTGTGCCGTATGCTACAACAATCACGTCGTTAAGCATTTCGGCAGAGTTTTTAAGAGCAACATTCAGATGATTGCCAGTGATAGTCACAGTTTGGGTATTGAAACCCACATAAGAAACAGTGAGTGTCTTTACGCCAACGGGCACTTGAATGGTGAAGTTACCATCTATATCGGTAACTACGCCTTTCGAACTACCGGTGGGGGTAACAGACGCGCCGATAATGGGCTCGTCATTAGCCTCTTCGACAACAGTACCGGTAACTGTGCGCATCTGTGCTGAAGCACACAAAGTAACCGACAAAACTGTCACGAGTAAAAGAAACAGCTTTTTCATACTAATAAAAAAATTAGACAATATTTTTTTGTTAAACTATTAAATTTACAGATAGAGCATAGCGGCTGATCGTCACTCAATGCGACAAAAAACCACAATAGATTTTACAAAGATATACACTTTTGTTGAAAAAATTACAACATGAACCTATAAATTTTATGTTGTAAAGCATAAAACTTGGCATTTTTCAAGAAAAAAATAAAAAAATGGTACCAAAAAGCACGCTTTTATTGGCCAATTGCAGAAAATTTGTAAGCAAAAGTAACCTTATCAGTAGTGTTAACACACTTTTACATGTCATTTTGCCACTTCACAAAATTAACACAGTTTAACTGTTTCAATTTTGTTACCAGCGCCCTTTTATGCGTCAATCACATGTTAGAGAGAGATATATAGGTCAAGAAGACGTTGCGCCACCGCATCAATGCCATACCCTTTAGCTAGAAATTGCTCACGACCATGGAAGTCGGAGCGCGATGCTCGTAGCACTTTGTCGCAACAATCGGCAAGCTCTGAGGCTTCAAAGCTTTTTGTCACATAGCATCCCTCAATATCGCCCATCATTTCAGGCACATTACCAACCGGAGTGCACACAACCGGCACATTACAACACAAGCACTCCTTGACAGAATTAGGCGAACCTTCAAAGTCAGACGTCATGAGGTGAAGGTCGCAAGCATTCATGATTGTTGGTATCTGCTCACGAGGGGTATTCGACAACTCTATTGAAACCACATTATTATAATTATATGTGTCTTTCAGCAATCGCAACACTTCGTCGTAGCGATCCTTGCGCTTTTGCGTGCGCTTGCCCTTGTTCGAATCCATATAAAGTATGTATATCTTATCAGCATCCCAGCCAAGAGCCTTTCGTGCGTCAGCAGTACTCATTGGCGCAAAGAAGTTTGAGTTGCAACCATTGGGCAGATACACCACTTTCTTATATTTGAGGTAGTCTGAAGGATTATTCTTAATGATTATTCTATTGAAGAAGGGGTAAAGAATACGAAACACCCACTTACCATACTCATGGTCAGGGTCATTTTGGTATGACAGCACACACTTGTGCATGAGCGCCCCACCCGACAGCAAGAAAATCAAGCCCGACACAGCATGGTGACAATGCGCAACATCATAGCCACGCGACCACGCAAGAGGCATAATCTTAAAAACAGACTTTATATGTTGCTTGAAGCCACCATTTTCCTTACCATTTGAATAAAACAATTGCGTTTTCACACCGAGCCGCTCTACCGACTCTTTCTGCTCTTTCATGAAAATGCCGAAGATTGGAAACTTCTTTGTTGGGTAATTAGATGTGACTTGAAGAACGTTCATAATTTGTAGTATTTTTTGTACCAGTCAATATATTTTTTCATGCCCGAGGCAAGAGGTGTTGATGGTTTGAAGTCAATATTATTTTGAAGAAGCGAAGTGTCGGCATAAGTGCCAACAACATCGCCCGATTGCATGGGCATCATGATTTTCTCAGCATCCTTGCCTATAGCAACCTCGATTGAGCGAATAAAATCCATAAGCTTCACCGGCGCCGAATTACCAATATTATAGATGCGATACGGCGCTGATGACGTTGCCGGATTCGGATTTTGCGACGACCAATTAGCATCAGGCTGAGCCGGCTTATCAACAACACGAATCACGCCCTCAACAATGTCGTCAACATACGTGAAGTCACGAAACATATCGCCATTGTTGAAAACTTTTATAGGACTATCATGAAAAATTGCATCGGCAAAGAGAGCCGGCGACATATCCGGTCGTCCCCACGGCCCATATACAGTGAAGAAACGCAAGCCGGTGGTTGGCAAGTTATAAAGATGACTGTAAGCATGAGCCATCAGTTCATCAGCCTTCTTCGTTGCCGCATACAAACTCACCGGATGAGCTATGCTATGTTGCTCTTGATAAGGAGTATCAGTATTCAAGCCATAAACGCTACTTGAGCTCGCATATACAAGATGCTTCACATTGCCATGTCGGCAACCCTCAAGCACATTAGCAAAACCAACTAGATTGCTATCAATATAGGCAAACGGATTTTGTATCGAATAGCGCACTCCGGCTTGAGCAGCAAGATTCACAACAACATCAAACTCATTTTCCGCAAACAATTGCGCCATAGCCTGACGATCTTCGAGCGAAACCTTGAGGAACGAAAAGTTTGCATATTGCGCGCTCGCAACAACATCGGTGCAATCGAGGGCAACATCGGTGCCAAGTAGAGATTTAAGGCGGTCAAGTTTGAGTTGAGGGTCATAATAGTCATTGAGATTGTCGATGCCAACAACCGTGTCACCACGCTTCACCAAACGCAGTGCAACAAACGAACCGATAAAACCGGCAACTCCGGTGACAAGAACTTTCATTAAGATTGATATAATTGATTATACAAGTCAACAACTTGACGCGCAATGAAGTCCCAATTATAGCATGAGAGGTCGTAAGAGCGATTTAACACGTTGTTACTAATTTTTGAGTTGAGGGCAGAGGCGAGGCTTTCTACATTTCCGGTTTCAAAGAAATCCGATTTGTCAAGACACGCAATTTGATTGGCTGGAATATCGCTGACCAACACATTGAGGTTGTAGCTCAATGCTTCAAGCAGAGCTATAGGCAATCCCTCATGATATGACGGTAGCACAAACAGCGCTGCATTTGTCATTATTTGATTGAGTTTCTCACCGCGTATAAATCCGGTGAGCACAACTCCATCTGTTTCAGAAGCTTGCTTTTTGAGCGCACGCGAATAATCGTCCTCATGATCGGCATCGCCGGCAATAACAAGTTTATAATCAGTGCAATTAAGCTTCACAAAAGCATTAATAAGGTCATGAAAACCTTTTTCTTTCACAAAACGTCCAAGTGCAACTATATATTTTTGCGATTTGAGACCGAGATACTCCAAATAGTCGGTATTTTGCGACTTCACCGGTGTTTCTACACCATTATAAATGAGGTCGGTATCTGTTCTACCGTATTTCTTTGCAACGATATCAGCAATAGTTTTTGAAATCACTATAACTCGATTGCTACACACCGAGCCAAAACGTTCTCCGGTTTTTAGCACAAACTTAGCCACCCTACCCCACTTGTCGCGGTCATAATCGGGGCCATGATTAGTCATCACCACTTTCATGCCCAGCAAACGAGCAAACGGCACCAATATCGAAGGCCCAATAGCATGAATATGCAACACATCAGGCTTTAACGTTCGTGCCTTAATTATGGCGAGAAACGTGTGAACTATTGCTTCTATGCTTTTCTTGCGAGGAGCAAAAACATCTATAAGCTTTACTCCTTTATAGTCTGTTATCCTATTATTGTCAGTGACATACGATGAGCGCCTAATCACAGTGACGTTGTGTCCCATCGCAGCTATACGCGGATAAAGCTGCTCGCAGTGGGTCTCTACGCCGCCCATGATATTCGGTATGCCACGAGTGCCAATGACAACAATATTCATACTCGTTAGAATTTAGTGCGTAAGTCGCCCTGTTGCGGGTCTTGACCTACATCATACCATTTTTTGTCGATGCAAGCTTCTTTTCCTTGCATCGAGCGTATTTTATTTTTTATTGCCCACTTCAACGGATGTGTGATATATTTATGCATAACCGGAGATGCAGTACCTACCATCCAGCAATTTTTCGGACAACGACGCACCTTCTGTCGCACTCGTTCCGCTTGCTCACTTTGCCAAATTTCCATAAAGTCGGCATCATGGATATTACCCATTGATTCCTTCCAATATTTCTCCTCAAGACCATTGCAAGGATACACCTCGCCCCACGGATCAATAAAGAAATTTGCACTACCAGCCTCACACGGAAGCATGCGACGACCGCCTTCTATATAGTTTATAAGTCCCATATTGAAGAACGCACGAAACCATGATTTTGGATGCTTCTCTTTGAGCTGCCAATTGATGAGCGTTTTGAAATTATTGCATACTTCTTCTTTGTTTGTGATGACATTATCATCCTTATGAAAATAGTATGAATTATGAAACGACGCCGTTGCAAACTCCAGCCCTAGCGATAGCGATAACTGATAAAGCGAGAGCATATCTGTAGAGTTGTTATTTGACACCGTACAACCGAAACCTATATCTTTTAGACCCATTTGCTTAAGCGTAAGAAGCGTCCTCAAGCCTTTATCAAAGCCTCCTTCGCGACCACGAAGTTGGTCATTTTTCTGGCTTAAGCCTTCAATCGATATGCGAATACCTATATTCGGGAATCGTTTGGCAAGCTCAATAACGCGATCTTCAAACCACCCGGATGTGGAAATGACTATGCGATCAGTGTGTTTATAACACTCTTCTACTATTTCTGCCAAATCTTCACGAATAAACGGCTCTCCCCCGGTTAAGTTTATAAACTTGAGTTTTGGGAGCGATTTGAGGTCAGAAGCCTTTATTTCTTTTGATTTATCTGTTGGATTTTTCCATATATTACACATCGCACATCTCATCGGACAGCGATATGTTAGTATTATAGAGGCATCTGTAGGATTAGTTCCGGTCAT
>CAZGAN010000058.1:0-11073 GCA_964523655.1 uncultured Bacteroides sp. | reverse complement strand
AGATTTGACACGTCTTTGCCATACGATTTCAGTTCCCTCACTACCGATGATGATATGGCCGATAGCTCTGGCAAAGCGTACAATAGCACTGTTTCTATGCCACTGAGACGTCGATTAACATCGGCAAGATCTCGTTCATACTCAAAGTCGCGCACCGAGCGCACTCCACGCAAAAGGAACTTCGCGCCAACACTCTCGGCAGCATCAACTGTGAGCGTGCTATATGTCATCACTTCAACACGTGGCTCATTAGCGTAAAGCTTCTTTATTTCGGCAACACGTTTCTCGCCATCGGCTTTACTCTCCGACTTTTGCGCATTCACACCGATGCCAATAACAATACGGTCGAACAAACCAAGACCACGCTCAACAATTGAGGCGTGACCAATTGTAAACGGATTAAATGAGCCGGCAAATAATGCTACTCGCTCGTTAGATAATATCTGTGTCATCTTCTACAACTAGGTTGTCAATGATGAAATTTTGACGCTCCATGGTGTTTTTGCCCATGTAGAACTCAAGCACTTCGGCAACGCCGTCGTCCTTACGCAAAGTCACACGGTCAAGGCGCATTTCCGGGCCTATAAAGCGGCGGAACTCCTCAGGCGAAATTTCACCAAGGCCTTTGAATCGAGTAATCTCAGCGTTCGCTGTGCCCACTGTATCAATTGCAGCTAGACGTTCCTCATCGGTATAGCAATAATACGTGTCGATATCATCGCCACCTTTGCCACGTCGTGCTGTTTTGCGGTTACGCACACGGAAAAGCGGTGTTTGCAACACGTAAACGTGTCCTTTCTTGATAAGGTCGGGAAAGAATTGTAGGAAGAATGTTATCATGAGCAAACGGATGTGCATGCCGTCAACATCGGCATCGGTAGCAATGATAACATTGTTATAGCGCAGGTCGTCGAGCGAATCTTCAATATTCAGAGCCGCTTGCAACGCATTAAATTCGTCGTTTTCATACACAATTTTCTTTGTCAAGCCAAAAGTGTTGAGCGGTTTACCGCGCAATGCAAACACAGCCTGAGTGCGCACATCACGAATTTTTGTGATAGAGCCGGCAGCAGAGTCACCCTCGGTGATAAAGATTGACGACGCTTCTTTAAGCTCCGAATTGCCTTTCACATCAGAAAGGTGAATTGTGCAGTCGAGCAATTTTTTATTGTGTATGTTTACTTTCTTTGCTTTTTCACGAGCAAGTTTTGTCACGCCCGCCATAGCTTTGCGCTCACGCTCGCTCTCTTGTATCTTTTTGAGCAGTGTTTCAGATGTTTCCGGCTCGCGATGCAGGTAGTTGTCAAGCTCACGTTTTATGAAATCACCAACAAATTTAGCCACCGTGGGGCCTTCCGGACCAATGTCGCGCGAGCCCAACTTAGTTTTTGTCTGTGACTCAAACACCGGTTCTTCAACTTTGATGGCAATAGCAGCAACTATACCGTTACGTATGTCTGAATACTCCAGATTTTTGCCATAGAACTCTTTGATGGTGCGCGACACTGCTTCTTTAAATGCAGAGAGGTGTGTGCCACCTTGTGTGGTGTGCTGACCATTGACAAATGAATAATATTCCTCGCCATATTGGTTAGCGTGAGTGATTGCTATTTCAATATCATCGCCACGCAAATGTATGGTTGGATAGAGCGGTGAGTTTGTCATATTCTCGCGCAAAAGGTCAAGAAGACCATGACGCGATGCAAACTTTTTGCCATTGAAAATCATTGCCAAACCCACGTTGAGGAATGTGTAGTTTTTCAGCAGCGGCACAATAAATTCGTCGCGATATTGGTAATCACGAAATATTGATGCATCGGGAGTAAACTTCACTAGTGTGCCGTTTTGCTCATCGCCGGCCGACACAATTTCACTTTCTTCAACGAGGTTACCACAGCTAAAACGCGCGGTTTTCATCTGTCCGTCGCGCACCGAGCGTATTTCAAACTCAGTTGACAGAGCATTCACGGCTTTAATACCAACACCGTTTAAGCCTACCGACTTTTTAAATGCTTTTGAGTCGTACTTACCACCGGTGTTCATTTTTGCAGCAACATCAACAAGTTTGCCCAGAGGCACACCGCGGCCAAAGTCGCGCACACTAACAGAAGTTTCAGTCACGTCAACAATGATTTGACGGCCGAAACCCATCATATACTCGTCAATAGAGTTGTCGAGCACTTCTTTGAGAAGCACATAAATACCATCGTCAGAGTTTGTGCCATCACCAAGTTTACCGATATACATACCGGGGCGACGACGTATGTGTTCTTGCCAATCCAGAGTTTTGATATCGCCCTCATTATAATTGGCGGCATCGGGGTCTATAGGATTAACATTTGTGGCTACATCGTTTTCTTCTGGCTCAAGGCTGAAGATGTCGGGAGTTGTTTCGGTGGTCATGGGCTTTTGTGATAATTGTTGCGTTTGTTACTGTTTTAACATGCAAATTTAAGAATTTTTGATTAAAAACACAACCCTAAATTTACGGAAAAAAGACTGCGCTCCTCACGGAGACGCAGCCTTTCACTTTAAATCTAACAATTATGAAAAACTATATAGCATTGGCACATGCGGCCATTACTACTTCACTTAATGTTGGGTGACCATGCACAATGTGTGTTGCCACTTGGTCAACAGTCATGCCCTGTGTCATTGCCGTAACTGTTTCGGCTACGAGGTCAGCAGCATGCGGACCAACAATGTGGCAGCCGATAATTTTACGCGATGTGGGGCAATACAGCACTTTCACCAAGCCATCAGCCTCGCCCATTGCGCGAGCCTTACCGTTGCCGGCAAAAAGCGCCTTAGCTGATTTATATTCAATGCCTTGGGCTTCACATTGCTCTGAGGTGAGGCCTGCCATTGCAGCCTCGGGCACGGTGAATACGGCTGAAGGGATTACGTTTAGGTCAACATCGTCGCCCACAGCCACGCGAGCTTGCGCTGCTGCAGCATGAGCGAGCATCAATCGGCCATTGCAGTCGCCAACGGCATAGACGCCGGGGCGAGTTGTTTGCATTTTATCGTCGGTGACAATAAATCCACGTTGTGAAACTTCAATGCCGCAAAGGTCAAGACCGGCAGGAAGCACAGGGCGACGGCCAACAGCCATCAACACTGCTTCAGCTTGCACTGTTTCTTCTCCTTTTTTGCCATTATAAGTGACAACACGGCTGCCGTTTTCGCCTTCAGCAACAGCGGTTACAGCTGCGCCAACTATAAACTTCACGCCACGACGTGTTAGCATTGAGCGTAGACGCTTTGCCACTTCTTTATCGAAGGGCGGAAGTATCTCCTTGCAGTATTCTATCACTGTGACTTCTACGCCAAAAGCAGCCATAATTGAAGCGAACTCCAAACCTATAACGCCACCGCCGATAACAGCAACAGAGGCCGGAAGTTTTTCAAGCGCAAGGAATTGGTCGCTTGAGAGAGTGAGGTCAGCACCAGGCACCGGCAAAACTGCGGGCTTTGAACCGGTGGCAATGATGATTTGTGGAGCCGTGTAGACTTCATCGCCAACAACAACGTTGCCGTCGGCATTAAATGAAGCCTCGCCCTGCACACAATTGCACGCTGCTGTTGCAGCTTTCACACCGTCGCGCAAGCCGTCAACTATGCCACGCATACGCTCTGCAGCCTTGCCATAGTCAGGCGTAAACGCTGCGACGTCGATACCAAATTCGGTAGCGTTGGCAATAGTGAGCACTGCCGATGCTGATGCGCACAAGCACTTAGTGGGTATGCAGCCGCGGTTGAGACAAGTGCCACCGGGCAGGTCGCGCTCAATGAGCACCACATTTTTACCCTTGTGTGCTTGTTCGGCAGCGAGTTCATAGCCACCGGGGCCGGCACCAATTATTATAAGGTCAGCGGTAACCATTATTCAGCTTTATTAAGGTCAGCCCATTTGACAATAGGATGCAAAGCAGCCTCAGTGTCATCGGGGTGTATAACCGGGGTTGTGCACGGAGCATTCTTCACAACATCGGGAGTTTCTGCAGCTTCTTTAGCGATGTTGCGCATAACTTCGATGAAGCGGTCAAGCGTTTCGCGGCTTTCGCTTTCGGTAGGCTCAATCATGAGTGACTCGTGGAAGAGCAACGGGAAGTAGATTGTGGGAGCGTGGAAGCCGAAATCGAGCAAACGCTTAGCGATGTTGAGTGTTGTTACACCGGTTGATTTATCTTTTATGCCATCAAACACGAACTCATGTTTGCAACGTCCTTGAATCGGTAGTTCGTAGAGGTCGCTGAGAGAGTCTTTGATGTAGTTAGCGTTGAGAGTAGCAAACGGGCCAACTTGAGCCACACCGTCAGCACCGAGAGTGAGGATGAAGGCGAGTGCACGAAGCTCAACAAGGTAGTTGCCAAGCCAGCCTGAAATGCGGCCAAGAGCTTCTTTGCTGTCTGTTACTACGCTATATTCGTCAGTCTCTTCGTTGTAAACCACACGCGGGTTGGGCAAAAATTGCTCAAGACCGGCACGCACACCGATAGGACCGGCACCGGGGCCACCACCACCGTGAGGTGTAGAGAATGTTTTGTGCAAGTTGATGTGCATCACATCAAAGCCCATATCGCCGGGACGAGCCACACCGAGCATGGGGTTGAGGTTTGCGCCATCATAGTAAAGAAGAGCGCCAACGCCATGCACCATTTCTGCAATTTGCGGGATATGTTTTTCAAACATACCAACGGTGTTGGGGTTAGTCATCATGATAGCGGCAACAGTGTCATCGAGCTTGGTAGCGAGGTCATCAACGTCGATTGTGCCGTCAGCAAGACTCTTCACTTCAACTATTGAGTATCCGGCAACATTAGCTGATGCGGGGTTTGTGCCGTGAGCGCTATCAGGCACGATAACTTTTGTGCGTTTGAAGTCGTTGCGGCTGTCGTGGTAAGCGTGAATCACCATCAAACCGGTGAGCTCACCATGTGCGCCGGCAAACGGGTTGAGCGTAAACTCGCTCATGCCGCCAATTTCAGCAAGAAGTTGTTGCAAAGTGTAGTAGGCACGGAGAGCGCCTTGCACTGTTTCAGCCGGTTGAGCCGGGTGTAGACGTGCAACCACCGGGTCGGCAGCAATTTCTTCGTTGATTTTGGGGTTATATTTCATTGTGCACGAGCCGAGGGGATAGAAGCCCGTGTCAACGCCAAAGTTATTGGTGCTCAAATTATTGTAGTGACGCACTAGCGAAGGCTCATCAACTTCGGGAAGTTCGGGAGCTTTTGCGCGAACAAGAGCATCGGGGAGGCTCTTCAATGATGATGCGTATGTGTTGACCGGGAGCGAGTAGCCGCGACGTCCGGGGCGAGAGCACTCAAATATCAGTTTGCTATAAAATTCTTTATTCATCGCTGCCAAGTAAACTTACAATTGATACTAATGTGTCTATTTCTTCGCGTGAGCGCATTTCTGTTACTGCAAACATGAGTTCGTCGTCAGCAACTTTCACGCCTGCGAGATAACCCTGTGCTTCAGCGGCAAGGAGTATATCGTCGGCAGATGCTTTTGTGCACTTAACAACAAATTCGTTGAGGAACGGACGCTCCGGATAGCGCAATTGCACGTTGCCGGTTTTCACCAATTCGTCAGCGAGATAGTGAGCGCCTGCATAGCTGAGCTCGTTCACTTCGCGCAAGCCCTCAGTACCCATAACAGATAGATACATTGCTGCGTAAAGAGTCATCACGCCTTGGTTTGAGCAGATGTTTGATGTTGCTTTTTCACGGCGTATGTGTTGTTCGCGAGCTTGGAGAGTGAGCACAAACACGCGTTGACCTTTTTCGTCGGTAGTAGCGCCAACAATACGGCCGGGCATTTTGCGCATGAGAGCGTTTGTTGTGCACATATAGCCAAGATACGGGCCGCCAAAGTTGAGCGGCATGCCGAGTGATTGAGCCTCACCAACTGCTATATCTGCGCCCCATTCGCGCGGTGATTTCACCACGCCCAGAGCTGCTGCATGGCAATTGAGCACTAAGAGTGCTTTTGCGCCATGTATGTCGTCAGCAAATCCGCTGTAATCTTCAAGTATGCCATAGTAGTTGGGCGAAGCGAGAATCACACCGGCAACGTTGCCTTCAGCAAGCATTGCTTGCATAGCTGCACGGTCAGTAATGCCGTCAACAGCGGGGATAACGTCGAGCTGTATTTTGTGATAGCGTGCATAAGTTGAAACCACGTCGCGCACCACCGGGCTCACTGTCTCTGAAATGAGCACGCGATTGCGTTTGCGAGCAGCGGCAACACACATCATCATTGCCTCAGCTGTGGCTGTGCAACCATCGTACATTGACGCATTTGAAACGTCCATGCCGGTGAGTTCGCACATCATTGACTGATATTCAAATATGTATTGCAGTGTGCCCTGCGATATTTCGGGTTGATACGGGGTGTAGGCAGTGAGAAATTCGCTGCGAGCCATCAATGAAGGAATCACTGACGGAGCATAACGGTCATAGAAACCGGCTCCGGCAAAGCACACGAGCGGAGTGTTTTCGTTGCGAAGCGACTCAAAATAGCGGCGCAACTCAACCTCGCTCATCTCTGCGGGCAAGTTGTAACCGCTCTTCATGCGCAGCTGTTCGGGTATGTCGGCGAACAAGTCGTCAACCGATTGCGCACCGCAGCGCTCAAGCATAGCTTGCACATCGTCTGCAGTCTGCGGAAAATATCTATGTAAAGCCATAGTATAAGTTGGTTATTATTTGATTATAGCCACAACAGCCATAATAGCTAGGGGAAGGGCTATTATGGCTATAAATCGTATGTTTTTTTAGTGTTGTTCGCTTGCGCAAAGTGCATCGTATGCAGCTTGATCAAGAAGAGAATCAAGTTCGCTGGCGTCACTGAGTTCTACTTTGATAATCCAGTTTGTTTCGGGGTCATCGCTAACAAGACGAGGATTTTCATTGAGAGCTTCATTAACTTCAACAACAGTGCCACTTACCGGTGAGTAAAGGTCGCTGGCTGCTTTTACACTTTCGATAGCACCAAATTCTTCATCTTTAGCAACTTCGTCGCCTTCTTCGGGCATATCAACATAAACTACGTTGCCAAGTTGTTTTGCTGCGAAAGCAGAAATACCAATGAAAGCGAAATTGCCTTCAACACGAGCATACTCGTGACTGGGAAGATATTTTGTCATGGTTGGATAATTTTTAGTATGGTATAAAATTTTTTATTTATTTCTTATAGTTAGGTGTATAGAAGCGTTTTTTCACAACTACTGCGGGGAACACTTTGCGGCGCACACGCACTTTCACTTCGGTGCCAACTTTAGCATTGTCAATCTTAACCATTGCCATAGCCAAATTTTTGTCGAGAGTGATTGAGCGGTAACCGGTTGTTACTTCACCGATAACGTTGTCGTTAGCATCGAGCACTTCATAGCCGTGACGTGCAATTGCCGGGCCTTGTATTTCAAGACCTACGCTCTTGCGGCTCACGCCTTCAGCTTTTTGTTTTGCTACAACGTCTTTGCCGATAAACTCTTCTTTATCGAGCTTGCAGAACATTGACAGAGCGGCTTCAACCGGAGTGATTTCAGCTGTGAGTTCATCGCCATAAAGTGGCAGACCGGCTTCAAAGCGCAAGGTGTCGCGGCAGCCTAAGCCACATGCTTGCACACCTGCAGCCATGAGAGCTTTCCAAAAACGAATTGTTGATTCGTTTGAAGAATAAACCTCAAAGCCATCTTCGCCGGTATATCCGGTGCGGCTAACCACCATTTTTTCGCCATCTTTTTCGATGTCCATGAAGGTGTAGAAACCGAGTGCAGAGCCATCAATGCCAAGCACTTCTTTGAGGGTGCGTTCTGCTTCCGGACCTTGGATAGCAAGCTCGCCATATTTATCGCTAAGGTGGTCGATTTTCACGTCAAAACCTTTAGCATTTTCGTAAATCCACGCAACATCTTTGTCGATATTACCGGCATTGATCACGAGGAAATATTCGTCAGCTTTGCGACGATATACCAACAAGTCATCAACAACACCGCCGTTAGCATAAAGCATCATGCCGTAAAGTATAGCGCCATCGGCAAGCGGAGTAACATCGTTTGTGAAAATGTGGTTTACAAATTTTTGTGCGTCAGCGCCGGTAATAAGCACCTCGCCCATGTGGCTCACGTCGAATACTCCAACATGATTGCGCACGGCATTGTGTTCTTCTACAATACCGACATATTCGATGGGCATATCAAATCCGGCGAACGGGCTCATTTGTGCGCCCATTTCGCAATGTATGTCATGTAGACATGTGGTTTTAATTGGTTGGTCCATGGTAGGAATTACAAGGGTTATGAGATATGTTAATTATTTGCGTTTTTTAGGATTACGATTTACTAAGCGGGCGTCTATTTTTGTTAGACTTTTAAAGTTTCATGGCGTCCGATTGGTCATTTTTGTTATCCGCGCCAAAATTATGAAAAAAAAACCATTCTGCCAAAAAAAATAATAATCTTATTAATTTTACACTCATTTTTCATCAACATTATCATATTTCCCCTCCATTTTTTTGTCAAATTTCACTCAAAGTTAACGCGAGCAGCCACGTGAAATACAAAAAAGTTGAGCTATAAGTCCAAAAAAAATCGACTTATAGCTCAACTTTTTTCTTATTTTTATTGCATTTTCTCACTTCATTTAGTAACTTTACACCCGCTAAATCAAACGTTTATGTTACAGAAAATAATCGGCAGAAAAGACGAGATTGCAAAGCTCGAAAATATAGTCAGTTCTGACCATGCAGAGCTGGTTGCCGTGTATGGTCGCCGCCGCATAGGCAAAACCTATCTCATCAAAGAATTTTTCAACGAAAAATTTGACTATTATGCCACCGGCATTTTCGGTGGCACTAAGGAAGATGAACTGCGCGCATTCTGCGACACCTTGCTGCAAAAAAATATCTGCAAGCTATCTGATATCAAATCATGGTTTGATGCATTCACCGCACTGCGCGACTACATACAAAGTCTGAAAAAGAAAAAAATAATCATCTTTCTCGACGAACTACCTTGGTTTGACGCTCCGGCAGGTCAATTTATCAAAGCATTTGAGTGGTTTTGGAACAGCTACGCTTCAACCAAGCACAATCTAAAGTTGATTGTCTGCGGCAGTGCAACCACTTGGATGACCGACAAATTCATTAATGGTAAAGGCGGACTGTACAATCGTACGACCGAACGCATATATCTCGCCCCGTTCAATTTGAACGACACCGAAGCGCTAATGAAATACAACGGCGTTGATTGGAGCAAAGCCTTGATTTTAAACACCTACATGGTGTTTGGCGGTGTGCCGCTATACCTCGGCATGTTAAAGAAAAATCTAAGCCTTGACGCAAACATTGATGCTCTATTCTTTAAAGACAGAGCCCCGCTGCGCGATGAATACAGTTTCCTCTTCAGATCGCTCTTTAAAGACTCTGACTATTATATGCGCATTGTTGATGCAATCAGCAAAAAAAATATGGGTATAAGCCGCAGCGATATCGTTGCCGATGCTAAAATTTCAAATAACGGTTCTCTGACAAAAGCCCTTAAAAATCTCATAAATTGCGATTTTATACGCAAATACAATAGTTTTGGCAAAAAAGAACGCGATTCGCTCTACCAGCTCACAGACCTCGCCATTCTCTTTTACAAACGATTTGTAGAAAAATACAACGGCAAAGACGAGCATCATTGGTCAAACACCATTGACAGTCCTGCCCGACGAACATGGACAGGCATTGCATTTGAACAAGTCTGCCTGTTGCACGTTGCACAAATAAAGCAAGCGTTAGGCATTGCCGGCGTGCAAACCGAAGTTAGCTCATGGCGCTATCTCGGCGACCAATACACTGCAGGCGCGCAAATTGATATGCTAATAGCGCGCCGCGACAAAGCTATCAATCTCTGTGAGATTAAGTATTCAGACTATGAATACGAAATCACCGCCAAATACGACAATCAATTGCGCGAGCGCGTCGCCACCTTTCGTAGCGTAACAAAAACACGCAACGCAATCCACACCACTATCATTACCCCATGGGGGCTGAAACGCAATGCCCACACCGGTTCTGCCGACCAAGTCATAAATCTAACCGACCTATTTTCATAACAATCATTGAGCTATAAGTCCAAAAAAAATCGACTTATAGCTCAACAATTTGCAATTCCAATATTAATAAACTATAAACGCGCTCGTGGCTTGATGCCCCGAGCGCGTTCGCTATTCAGAGTATTACTCTATAGTTTCCTTACTTCACAATTTTTTGTGAGTTGCCGTTTTGATATCTAACAATGTAAACTCCTTTGGGAAGTGTATCAAGCGCTTTCACATTTAGTGAAACTCCGGTTATTGTATAAACATTGCTGATTGCATTGCTGTCTACTGTAATATTCTCAACACCACTATCGTCAACATCAATCTTGATTGAAACATCAGGAATTGAGCCCCAATATTCATCAGTGATTGCTGCGCTCATGTTCGCCGATAAGCCTTCTGAACGATCGATCCATCGGTGTGCTCCTCCGCAAGACCCATATCCTTTTACTCTAATTGATCCGTTTCTCAAGACATAGCTGCTCATGTCATAGTCCTTGTCAATTTCAACTTCAACAAGTTGTGCTTTCGGATTACCAGCAAAGGTGTATTGACCTGCTCCTTGATATAGCGAACCAGCGTTATTTGCCTGTTCAAAATCAAGGCTGGCTGATTGGTTATAGATAGCTGCAAGTTTCGACATCGGATGGAAAAATCCGTGAAATTGCACTGCGATTTTGTCTCCGGGCAATATTTTATCGTCATCGCGGCTTTCGTTAGTTACATCATATCCAAATGGCTTTGCACTGATAACTTGGTATGCTGCGAATCCATCGTTTGATGTTGTGCGAATTATATTGCGACCGTAGGTGAGTAATAGCGAGTAGCTACCATCTTCATTTGCACTTACTTTATTAAATCCGGTATAATGAACAGTATTATTTGTGAAATCAACTTCCGGATTTGCTAACTCAACTGATAATGCGCCCACCGGATTGTAATTATATACATATCCTTTTTCATTCTCATGATAGTA
>CAZGAN010000057.1:0-11317 GCA_964523655.1 uncultured Bacteroides sp. | reverse complement strand
TTTTGTTTGTATTGATTTAGCTTTTGCTTATTTGTCGAAGATGCTATTGAGTAGGTAGGCAAGACGTAGGCCTCCGCGCACTAGCTGTTGCTCAATTATCGGCGCCCATGTCGCAACTTCGTTGTACGACACTGTAGCTCCCTCAGGCATAGCTTTATAAACATCAGTGCATATTGTCACTGTTTCTTTTGCCCAATCATCAATGCTGCCGGCTGTGATTTCAGCCTCGCCTTTAGGGCACACGCGGTCAATCTGTTGTTGCCACTCGGTGTAGCTCCATTTATGAGCCGATTCAACCAAGTTTGTGTCCCAAATGGTGTGCAAAAGATTTTCATGGCCAAAATATTTCACCTTGCAGCGATTGCCGCCAAGGTCTGTGGCATGACCCATGTGCATTGGTTGATGCAAGTCGCCCATTATGTGCACGAGCATCTTCAATGCCAATTGCTTATCAGCAAATGAAGCATTAGCATCGTTGAGTATTTCAATGCGGCTCTTTATTGCAGTCACGGCATCGCCCGAAGGATTTGCCGGAGCCTCCTCATAGCGCACGCCCTCGTCAATATTCTTGTAGTGCCAAGTCTTAGAGTAAGCATACTCTTTGGTGTGGCTGGCATTATCGAGCCAGTTAGCCCAATAAACCATTGATTTACCTTCTAACAACGAATCAACAGCAGCCTTAGTCTTTGCCGTGATATGTTGTTCTGCTATGTAAGCAGTCACATCGTGGCCCTTTTGACCCCATCCCCAGCTCAGCAGAGATGTGCACAAAAATGCAATTGATAATAATTTCTTCATAATATTTTCTATAAATTTATTTCTTTACTTTTTGCTTCAAAAAGTTTCCATAGAGCAATTGCCGTTGACACAGCAACATTCAACGAGTGTTTTGTGCCCGCTTGCGGTATTTCCAGATAAAAATCGCAGTCGGCAACAATTTCAGGGTCTACGCCAGCCACCTCGTTGCCGGCTATCAAAGCTATCTTTTCACCGGGCTTGGGAGCATATTCACTGAGCGATATCGACCCATGCACTTGCTCCAAACAACAAATACTCCAACCATCCTTACGCAAAGCTGCAACAGCCTTGGCTGTAGTAGCATAATATTGCCATGCCACCGACTCCTCAGCACCAAGAGCTGTTTTGTGTATCTCAGGCGATGGTGGCGTGGCTGATATGCCGCATAGCACCACCTTCTCTACCATGAACGCATCACTCGTGCGAAATATGCTGCCTATATTGTTGAGCGACCTTATATTATCGAGCACAACAGTGATTGGCAACTTCTTCTTAGCCTGAAATTGCTCAATGCTGTCGCGCCCCATGTCGGCAATAGTTTTCTTCAGATGCGCTGCCTTGTTGCGTTGCGGATGCCATCCCGGGCAAAGAAATTGCATTGGGCGCATCACAAATTCACGTGCCTCGGCTCGCGGATGAGGTATTATCAACACTTCATTGTTGATATCAACACCATCAATGTCAATAATGTCAATATCTATATCGCGGTCTATGTATTCGCCATCACTGTTGCGATGTGGTGAATCACTGCTCACCTCCTGCTCTGTGGCTTGTGTTATGTGAAGCACATCCATAGGCTCCGGCAAATCGCCATCCTCAAAGTCTATGGCAACACCAAGATTGAGATACGGCTGCTCCGAGTCATATCCCCACGGCTTACTTTCAACTATGGGCGCGCGTCGCACGGTGCCTTTTGAAAACTTGTTGACAAGTATATTCATAGCTTGTTCAATGTAAGCTTTCCTGTCACCGCGGTTGCTACCTATGTTAAGATATACTGTCTTCATATCGTATTTAATAAAAGACCATCGCAACAACCGTCACGATGGTCTTTTGTTATATTTGTTGATATTACAGAGTGCGGTTTACTTCTACCTCTTCAAAGGCTTCAATCATATCGCCTACTTGTATATCATTGTAGCCTGCAATTGAAAGACCACAGTCATATCCTGATGCAACTTCTTTAACATCGTCTTTGAAGCGCTTCAAGCTACCAAGATCGCCGGTGTAGCGTACTATACCGTCGCGTATGAGACGCACTTTGCAGCCGCGTTTCATCTTACCTTCACGCACCATACCGCCGGCAATTGTGCCAACTTTGCTGATGCGGTAAGTTTCCATTACCTCGGTTGTACCTATGATTTCTTCCTTGATTTCCGGTGCCAACATGCCCGACATTGCGTCTTTCACTTCTTCTATTGCTTGATAGATTACTGAGTAAAGACGTATTTCAACACCATCGCGCTCTGCTGCACGGCGTGCTGCTTGTGAAGGTCTTACTTGGAAGCCGATAATCACCGCATTTGATGCTGCTGCCAATGTCACATCGCTCTCTGATATTTCACCAACGGCTTTGTGTAGCACGTTAACTTGAATTTCTTCGGTTGAGAGCTTGATGAGTGAGTCACTGAGTGCCTCAATTGAGCCGTCAACGTCACCTTTAACAATGATGTTAAGCTCTTGGAAGTTTCCAATTGCTCGGCGACGGGCAATGTCGTCAAGTGTAAGTATCTTAGTGGTACGCAATCCTTGTTCACGTTGCAATTGCTCACGCTTGTTTGCAATTTCACGTGCCTCTTGCTCGCTATCCAACACATTGAATGTGTCGCCCGCTGTAGGTGCACCGTTCAAACCAAGTATTAGTGCCGGTGTTGCCGGGCCAGCCTCGGTGATGCGTTGGTTACGCTCATTAAACATTGCCTTAATCTTACCATAATGGTTTCCGGCAAGTATGATGTCGCCTTGACGCAATGTGCCGTTTTGCACGAGCACTGTTGCAACATATCCGCGACCTTTATCAAGCGATGACTCAATAATTGAACCTACGGCATTTCTGTTCGGGTTAGCTTTCAAATCAAGCATTTCTGCCTCAAGAAGCACCTTCTCCATAAGTTCTTTCACGCCGATACCCTTCTTAGCTGAAATATCTTGGCTCTGATATTTACCACCCCATTCTTCAACGAGATAGTTCATCGCTGCCAATTCTTCCTTAATTTTATCGGGATTTGCGTGTGGCTTATCTATTTTGTTGATAGCAAATACGATGGGCACACCGGCTGCCGATGCGTGGTTGATTGCCTCAACTGTTTGCGGCATCACACTGTCGTCGGCTGCTACTATGATGATACACAAGTCGGTCACTTTCGCACCACGTGCACGCATAGCTGTGAACGCTTCGTGACCCGGAGTGTCGAGGAATGTGATGTGGCGTCCATCTTCCAACTTCACGTTGTAAGCACCAATGTGCTGAGTGATACCACCGGCTTCACCTGCAATCACGTTTGCGTTACGTATGTAGTCGAGCAATGATGTTTTACCGTGGTCAACGTGTCCCATCACTGTCACTATCGGTGAGCGTGGCAAGAGATCTTCTTCGGTGTCCTCTTCCTGATTGATTGCATCTGCCACTTCCGCTGACACATATTCAGTCTTGAAACCAAATTCTTCTGCTACAATATTGATTGTCTCTGCATCCAAACGTTGGTTAATTGAAACCATTACGCCGATGTTCATACAGGTTGCAATAACGTTATTGATGGGCACATCCATCATCAACGCAAGGTCGTTTGCTGTTACAAACTCAGTGAGCTTGAGCACACGGCTCTCAGCACGTGCTTCAGCTGCTGCTTCAGCGCGAGCTTCGGCGTTTGCCTCACGTTTTTCTTTACGCCATTTTGCACCTTTCTTCAGGTTCTTATCTTTTGCTGTGAGTCGAGCAAGTGTCTCTTTCACTTGTTTTGAAACATCTTCCTCGTTCACCTCTTGATGCACGGGACGCTTGGGCGGACGTTGTTTTTCACGACGATTGTTGCCACCGCCGTTGCCACCTTTCTTACCGCCGCCGTTGCCACCACCGTTGTTGCCATTGTTTTCAGCTGCTTGTGCACCTGCTTTTTCTATGTCAACTTTAGTGTTGCCACCTATGCGTTTGCGTTTCTTACGGTCACCACCGCCTTGTCCGTTCTTCTCGGCTTGTTGACGACGCTCATTGCGTCTATCTTCTTTCGATTTCTTTTTCGGACGTGTTGATTGATTGATTGCATCAAGGTCAATCTTACCGATAATGTTCAATGACGGACCTTTCGGAGTCTTTGTCTCAATGAAATTAGACTCTTCGCTCTTTGCTTCAGTCTTTTCTACTGCAGGCTTCGCACTCTCGGTGTGTTGCTTGTTGCCATGATTGTCAGCTTTGCCTTTCTTGTTATTGTCTTGGCGTTGCTGATTTTTTTGATCATGCTGCTTCTTCGACTGATTTTGATGCTGGCCGTTATTGCCATTATTGTTGTTATTGCCTTTTTGTTTCTCGTGTGCGTTTTCTTTGTGTTGACCACCTTTGCCTTGATCGCCCTTAGGCTCGTTGCTCTTCGGTGCTTCAACTTTTTCTGACTTCTCTGTCTCGGGTTTAACGGGATTCCCGTTCTTGTCGAGGTCTATTTTGCCCACGATTTTCGGTTTTTGCATATTCTCTGATGCGGTTTTTATTTCTGTAGGTTCGTTCTTTTGTGTGTTATTATTCTTACCGCGATTATTCTTTCTGTCCTCGGTTGCTTGCTCCGAGCGATTTTTGAGAATACGGTCGTCTTTAAACTCGTTCTTGATGAGTTCTGCCACAGAATCATCTACGCGAGTGTTAGCGCTTTCTTCAATCGAAATGTCCTTATTGCGCAAGAAGTCATATACCGTCTGTAAGCCGATATTCAAATCTTTCGCTAAGTTGCTTAATTTGGTCTTCGCCATTCTTTACGTTGGGTTGATTGAATTTTTAATTTTAATCTGTGTGAGAATTAAATGTTGTGTGGAGAGGTCACTTCTACGTGAATGGTCTTTTAGTCTTCAAACTCGGCGCGGAGTATCTCGAGCACGTTGTCAACTGTCTCTTCTTCCAAGTCTGCTTTTTCTATCAGCATTTCGCGCGGTGCATTTATCACGCTCTTCGCTGTCACGCAGCCTATGTTCTTCAGTGCGTCGATTACCCATTCTTCGATTTCGTCTTTAAACTCGTCGAGATAGATATCTTCTTCGCCGGGGGTCTCCTCGGTGTCGCGATATACGTCTATCATATATCCGGTCAACATCGATGCTAGCTTGATATTCAATCCATTCTTACCGATAGCTAACGACACTTCTTCAGGACGGAGGAATACCTCTGCTTTCTTCTCTTCTTCATCCAAACGTATTGACGATACTTTCGCCGGTGAGAGGGCGCGTTGTATAAACAACGAGGGGTTGGCGGTATAGTTGATTACGTCGATGTTCTCATTTCTTAGCTCACGCACGATGCCGTGTATACGGCCACCTTTGATACCCACGCATGCTCCTACCGGGTCAATACGGTCATCAAAGCTCTCTACTGCTATCTTCGCGCGTTCGCCCGGTATGCGTGCCACTGCACGTATGTTGATTAGGCCTTCTTGTATCTCCGGCACTTCCAACTCAAACAAACGACGCAAGAAATTCTCGTTCGTACGCGATACTGTTATTTTGGGGTTGTTATTCTTATTGTCTACGTATGCTATTACCGCGCGTACTGTCTCTCCTTTTCTGAAGAAATCGCCCGGTATCGACTCACTCTTCGGCAACAAAAGCTCATTCTTATCGTCGTCGAGCAACAATGTCTCGCGCGACCATGTTTGATAAACTTCTCCTGCTACCAACTCGCCTTCCAACTTCTTAAATTTCTCAAAGATTGCTTCTTTTTGCAAGTCAAGTATCTTTGATTGCAAAGTTTGGCGTAGAGTCAAGATGGCACGACGTCCAAATTTTTCAAATATTATTTCTTTAGTGTGCTCCTCGCCTACTTCGGCATCGGGGTCATCATCAGCCTGTGCATCGCTCAACGATATTTGCAAATTCGGGTCTTCAACCTCTCCGTCGGGCACTACTTTCAAGTTTTGAAATATTTGCACGTCTCCTTTGTCCGGATTCAATATTACGTCCAAATTCTCGTCGGTGCCAAACATTTTTGCAAGTACATTGCGAAATGACTCTTCGAGCACACTAATCATTGTGGTCTTGTCGATGTTTTTGAGTTCTTTAAACTCAGCAAACTGTTCGACCATGTTAGGAGTTTCCTCTTTCTTTGCCATCTTTTATAGCTGTATTATTTTGTGTTATTAATTTTTTTTTCGTCTAAAATTTTATCTCGTAGCAAATGCTCTTTATGTTTTCAATGTCAATACTCTTCTCAACATCTACCAACTTCGGACGCTTTGCTCCTTCTTCTTTCACCTTCTCCGGTGTTGTCACTGTGATGCTCTTGAAGTCATCGCTCACACTCTGCAGTGTTGCATGCATCTTCTTGCCGTCGCGTGTCAATATCTCAACCGGATTTCCGATGTTCATCTCATACTGCTCGCGCACCTTGAACGGACTTGTCACGCCCGCCGATCCTACTTCCAACTCATAGTCCTCTACGTCGCGATCAAATTTCTCTTCTATTGTGCGTGTCAACTTCACGCATTGATCTATATCAACGCCTTCGGCTGCATCTATCACAACGGTCACTTTGTTATCGGGAGTCACATTCACCTCTACCAAAAATAAATCGGTATCAGTTATCGCTTGCTCTACGGTATTGGTCAGTAGTTCTTTGTCTAGCATATTTTTATGAGATTTTTTTAATTGCCCTAAAATAACGCGGAGGAAGCCCGCGGGCCCCCTCCGTCTCATTCGAAGTTGTGCAAAGTTACTAAATAATGTGTATTGTTGCAAATCTCTTTCACAATTTACCATTGCAAAACTGCAACTATAAACAAATATTAACAATAAATATACATATTTAATATTATTTCGCGCCATTCTCCTCCTCCATTTCATCATTAAACGGGCGGAAACTGCCAAAAAACACAAGTTTCCGCCCGTTTATTTTTTCTTATCACAAAAAGTTTATACATTTGCAACACGCATTAAATCAACCACAAAATGGAAAAAATCATTGCTCGTGAAGCCGAATTTGAAAAACTTTCTGACTACATGAACTCCGATAAATCTGAGTTCATCGCTCTCTTTGGAAGACGCCGTGTTGGTAAAACCTTTCTTATTCGCAGTTTCTTCGAAGATAACTTCGATTTCTACGCTACCGGCGTTATTGATGGCTCTCGTCGCACTCAGTATGAAGCTTTTCATAGCGCTCTGGTTCGTTATGGCTTTAAAGGCAATATGGCTTCATCTTGGATTGAAGCGTTTAATCAACTTGCTGATTTACTTGAAAAAAAACAAAAAATCACATCTCGTCGTCTCGTGGTTTTTCTTGATGAACTCCCGTGTTTCGACACGCCTCGTTCGGGTTTCCTCCCGGCCCTCGATTTGTTTTGGAACAGTCGCGCTGCGTGGCTAAATAACATTTTCTTCGTTGTGTGTGGTTCTGCTACCTCGTGGATGATGCGCAACATTGTTAACAACCGTGCCGGGCTTCACAAACGCGCAACGCACACCATGCACCTTCGCCCATTCTCTCTCAAACAAACCGAACAATATCTCATCAGCAAAAAATTTAACTGGCCGCGCATTTCTATCCTTCAAGCTTACATGGCCCTAGGTGGTGTGCCTTACTATCTCAGTTTACTTGACCCGAGAAAAAATGTCCCCGACAATATTGACTCCCTATTCTTCTCTTCTGATAGTGAGCTCGAAAACGAATATAAACGCCTGTTTAATTCGCTATTCAAAAACGCTGACGCTTACATGGATATCATTCGCCTGCTCAGCTCTAATCGCGACGGTTTCACTCGTTCGCAAATTGCCGCCAAACTTAAAATACCCGATAACGGCCATCTCTCTGACATGCTCGATGATTTGCAACAATGCGATTTTTTGCGAAAATACAACAACGGAGTACTTCAAAAAAACGGCATCTATCAACTAATTGACTTCTTCTCTCTATTCCATCATTGTTTCTGCTCTCGCAATATCACCGATGAGCACTTCTGGCGTAATTCACTTGGCACTCCCGAGCAAAACACTTGGTACGGCCTCTCTTTTGAGCGTGTTTGCCTTTGGCACGTTAAACAAATTGTGCAAGGTTTGCGCCTCGATGCAATCCGCCACGAATATTACGCTTGGCGCAGCCGTAACTCTTCACCGGCTGTTCAAATCGACCTCGTCATTGACCGCGCTGACAATATCGCCACAATCTGCGAAATGAAATATTCTAAGTCCGAATACTCTCTTTCTGAAAAAGAATATCACAACATCCTCCGTCGTGCCGAAGTCTTTCAGCAAGAAACAAATCGTAAAGGCGGCACGCAAATTTGCATCGTTACAACATACGGTTTAACCGATAATATGTATTCCGAAATTTCACCTATTGCAATAACACTCAATGAGTTATTCGCTTAGCACATAAATTTAAACGGGCGGAAACTGCCAAAAAACACAAGTTTCCGCCCGTTTTAACACTTCCGCACCCCCCACAAATTTTTTTATTTAACGCGTCTTTTGATGCGTCCTATTTTTATTTTTTGTAATTTTGCATGATTTTCTTGTTTCAACATGCAAACCGACAACAATAACATACCCAAACTTTATCTTATCCCCGTGCCCCTCAGCGAAGGCCCGGCCAACAAAGTTTTGCCCCAGTTCAACATCGACTTGTTGCACTCAATCTCTTATTTCGTTGTCGAAAATCTGCGCTCCGCTCGACGTTTCCTCAAACTCTGCGACCGCTCAATCAACATTGATGAGCTCCACTTCGTAGAGCTTAACGAACATACACCCATTGCCGACGTTGCAGCAATGCTCGAGCCAATGAAACAAGGCCACAACATTGGCATCATCAGCGAAGCCGGATGTCCTGCTATCGCCGACCCCGGTGCCGACCTCGTTGCCGTGGCCCAATCTCGTGGATACTCCGTAGTCCCACTAGTTGGCCCATCAAGCATACTCCTCTCGCTCATGGGTTCCGGGTTCAACGGCCAAAGCTTCGCTTTCAACGGATACCTCCCCATTGAGCCCGCCAAGCGCACTGCTCGTCTCAAAGAACTCGAACGACGCATTCGCAACGAAGCACAAACACAAATTTTCATCGAAACTCCCTATCGCAACAACAAGCTCATTGCCGAGCTCTCACGTGCGCTACCGGGCGACCTCAAACTTTGTGTTGCTTCCGACATCACCGGCTCAAAGCAATCAATTACAACACTTCCTCTTCGCGATTGGAAAAATCGCCAATACGATTTTAATAAAATACCAACAATTTTTCTGTTATACAGATAGTTATGGCTAAGATACCGACTTCTCGCAAACGCCGCGCTAACCGCCCCCTCGAAGAGCTCCCCGGTCTATTCGACTCTCTCGAGATTGATATGACGCGCCCTGATATTGCCGGCAAAATCATTGCCCAGCAAGAAAATCACATCAGCGCTGCTGCCGCCAACAAGTCGGTTGAACTTAACCCCGCACAACACAAACGCCCCGATACCATTCGCTACATCTCTTTCGGTAGCGGTAGCAGCGGTAACTGCGCATACATCGGTAACGATAAAGGAGGCCTTCTCATCGATGCCGGTGTCGACAACAAACACGTTGAAGACGTGCTACTCCACAACGCTGTCGACATGTCTACCATCTCGGGCATACTACTCACTCACGACCATAACGACCACGTCCGTTACGCATACGCCCTACTCCGCAAAAACAAGCACATGCTCCTCTTTTGCACACCGCGTTGCCTAAACGGATTGCTACGTCGTCACAACATTTCGCGTCGCATAAAAGACTACCACAAACCAATCTACAAAGAAATCCCATTTGAAACCGCCGGTTTCACTGTCACCGCTTTCGAAACTTCACACGATGGCACTGACAACGTTGGTTTCGCCATTGACCATGCCGACCACCACTTCGTGGTCGCTACCGACATGGGCACAATCACCGAGCGTGCCGACCACTACATGCAGCTCGCTAACTACCTCATGCTCGAAAGCAACTACGACCTAAAAATGCTCATGAACGGCCGTTACCCCGAGCACCTAAAAGCTCGAATCATTGCCGAGCACGGCCACCTCGACAACGTCGACGCCGCCGAATACGTAAAACGCATCGTAACACCAAACCTCAAGCACCTATTCCTCTGCCACCTCAGCAACGATAACAATACCCCAGAAATTGCTATCGACACAATGCGTCGTGCCCTGGAGTCTGCCGGCAAAATTGTTGGCGACGCTTCTGGTTCTGCCGAAGCTCTCGCTGCCGACATACAACTCACTGCCCTCCCTCGTTACGAATCTTCCCCCCTTTTCGTGCTCCGAAAATAAAAATTTTAACCCTTAATTCTCACCCACATCCCACTCTTTTTGCTTTATACTCACTTATTTATCCATCTTAAGATTTTTTAATACGGAAATTTTTCTTTAATACCCTTTTTTGTTGTCACCATTCAAAAAGTTTCGTATCTTTGTGCTTGTATTCTAAACACCTTTCCAATAGGTATTTTTAATATAGAAAACACAAATTTTTTTTAACAAAATATACGTTCAACTCTTTCACAATTTTACTATGAGCAAGATTGAAGAAGTTAAGCAAGCCCGTTTAGCAGGCGTTAAAGCTGACCTCGCTAAGTACGGCATCTCTGGTACTACCGAAGTTGTTTACAACCCAACTTACGAACAACTCTTCGACGAAGAAACCCTCCCCTCACTCGAAGGTTACGAAAAAGGCGTTAACACCGAGCTCGGTGCTGCTAACGTTATGACCGGCGTTTACACTGGCCGCTCTCCTAAAGATAAATTCATCGTTATGGATGAAAACTCAGAAAACACTGTTTGGTGGACTTCTGACGACTATAAAAACGACAACAAACCCGCTTCTAAAGAAGCTTGGGCTGCTTGCAAAGACCTCGCTGTTAAAGAACTCTCTAACAAACGCCTCTATGTTGTTGACGGTTTCTGCGGCGCTAACAAAGACACCCGCATGGCTGTCCGCTTCATCGTTGAAGTTGCTTGGCAAGCTCACTTCGTTACTAACATGTTCATCCGTCCTACTGCTGAAGAACTCGCTGACTTTACTCCCGACTTCCTCGTTTACAACGCTTCTAAAGCTAAACTCACTAACTACAAAGAACTCGGCCTCAACAGCGAAACTGCAGTTGTTTTCAACATCACCTCTCGCGAACAAGTTATCATCAACACTTGGTACGGCGGTGAAATGAAAAAAGGTATGTTCTCTATGATGAACTACTACCTCCCCCTCAAAGGCATCGCTTCTATGCACTGCTCTGCTAACACCGACATGAACGGTGAAAACACTGCTATCTTCTTCGGCCTTTCTGGCACAGGTAAAACCACCCTTTCTACCGACCCCA
>CAZGAN010000056.1:0-11320 GCA_964523655.1 uncultured Bacteroides sp. | reverse complement strand
GCAAATCATCCTTTTGCATTTATTATTGAAGAGGCTTCAAGCCACGTTGTGCTTTTCTTTGGTAAAGTTGTTAAACCATAAAAAAATTAGACATATCCTAGAAGAAAGCCATGACCGCCACCACCGAGCGGTTATGGCTTTCTTCTTTTTTGTCTATAACACCACCGCCTCTATTTCCTTTCAAAATGCACTATTTATCTCGGTTTTTGTATCAATTAGACACAAACAAATCATAAAAAACTATAAATTCCGAAATTTTCACTATATTATAAATATATTTACTAACTTTGTGCCGAATTCAATGAAAAAAGTCTGTGACTATCAGTGCAAAAGTATTGTAAATCCATAACCAAAGTACTTCTAGACAATTATACAAATATAAATTAACTGTTTTTTTAAACATGAAAAAACTTTACTCACTAATTGCCGTCATGCTCATGACGGTTGCATCTGCGTTTGCGAGTGTAACTATCAACGTAAACGTTGGCGAAGTGTGCACATTAAGCTACACTGACAACTCAACCTATTCACAAGTTTCTAAAGTGCTTGACGAAGGCGAAAACGTCATTGACAACATCGCTTACTTCAGCTTGAGCCTATCCTATGACAACGACTACATTTTCACCTCTCTCACTCAAGGCGAAAATGCAATGTCTATCAGCTCATCTAAGTACATCAGCTTCTATCCAACTGATGGCGCTACTTACAACGTCACCATCAAACATCAAGAAGACGCTTACGACGCTAAATGCACTGTTGTTGTTGACGACCCCTCTGCTGTTTCAATCCGCACTAGTGGTCTTAGCCGTACCATCTCTTTGCAAGAAGGCGAAAACGAAGTTGCTTTCATCTCTAGCCTCGAAAGCCCCCTTCAAATCGCATCTGCCACATACGGCAAAAGCCTCTACAAAATCGTCAAAAACGGCACTGAAGAAACTGTTAGCTCTTACGGCAACTACGTGACCGTTAGCGATGGCGACAGAATTGAAGTTTACTCTCAATTCCCCGACATCAAATATCACCTCTCTTTCAAATACAGCGAAGGCGCTGAAGGTTTCATCACCGGAGTTAGCGTTGACAACGTAGCTGTTGACGATTTCAGCAACGGTGTTGACGTGCAAGTTGGCTCTAGCGTGACAATCACCGGTAACACCAACGACTACAAATTCGAAAGCATGGTCATTGGCGCTAACACTCTCTCTTACTTCTACGGCTCTACAACATTCACCATGAGCGCCGATACCGAAGTTGTTGTTAACGCTCACAAATACGGCGAATTCACATTCACCGTTAACGCTGACGACCCCTCTAACTTCACCCTCTACAAAGGCTACTCTTACAACGGTGTTACATACGACCTCGTTGCCGGCGCTAACGAATTGAAAATCTCTGAAAATAACTCTACCATCCAATTCAATGCTAACTCAGGTTGCTACTTCACTTCTATCACCGCTAACGGCGAAGAAAAATTCTATTCTGGCAGCACTAGCATTAGCTTCAGCGTAACCGATGGCATGGTTATCAACGTTGTTTCTGGCAAAATCAACCGCGACCAAACCGCTGTTATCTACATCAACGACAAATCTCTTGCTGCAAGCTACTTCTCATTCCAAAGATCTGACCGCAGCGATATAGATGTAGCAACAGGCTACAACACCTTTAACTTCTACTCTGGCGACATGCCCTTCTACTTCTCTGCTTACGGTCAAACTTCTGACCTCGTTTACTTGAACGACGCTGAAGTTGCTCCTATGTATTCAGGTAGCGCTGCTCGCCAAATCAACGAAGTTCCCAACAACAGTGTTTTCAAAATCTTCTTCAACGAAACTCCCGAAACATACACTGTTACCGTTGACGCTCCCGAAGGTGTTACTGTTGCCGCAACAAAAGACCTCATCACCGAAGTTGAAAACCCCGCTTCATTCACAGTGCTCGGCTCTACACAAGTTGACCTCACTGTCACCTCAAGCAACGAAGGCGACATCACTGTGAAAGTTAACGATGCTGAAGTTGAAGCTACCGACGGCGTTTACACATTCACTGCCGACAAAACTACTTCTGTTGTCGTAACCACCGCTCAAAGCGGCGTTAACAACATCGCTGTTGAAGGCAACTCAACCTCATTCGACGTTTACAACTTGCAAGGCATTCGCGTGGCTCGCAACGTTGAAAATCTCAACAACCTCCCCGCAGGCATCTACATTGCTAACGGCAAAAAAGTTGTTGTCAAATAATACAAATATTTAAATTGGGGCGATAGCACTTCGGTGCTATCACCCTAACTTTTTTTAATACACATAAATAATTACATGAAAGTATCTTTACTAGCTACATTGTCCTTTATTGGTGGTGCTTCGCTCATGGCTCAAGCACAGCTCGACTTGACCAGCCAAGCTGTTTTGCGTCAAATCAAACTTGAGCGCGCAGGTGCTAGTCACTCCGCTCCATCATCTAAAGCTAAAGTTGCAAAACAAGAAGCTAATGCCGGACAAGTTGTCGTTCTCTTGCGCGTTGGCGCAGGCATGAACGCTGCATCTGTGCTCGCTTCTGAAAACGTTGAAGTACTTAGCCAACGCGGCGACATCGCTATTGTTGCTATGAACATTGACGATGTTGAACGTGTTGCAGCTCTCCCCGTTGTTAAACAACTTCAACTCTCTCGCGAACTTCGCCCAATGCTCGACAAAGCCCGCGAAGCTTCAGGTGTTGACAAAATTCACAACGGCACCGACCTCACTCAAGCTTACACCGGTAAAGGTGTTGTAACCGGTATTGTTGACTCTGGTATCGACCCAAACCACATCAACTTCATGGGCACAGACGGCAAATCTCGCATTCAGCAGCTCACCTACGTGCGCGCTAACGCTGCCGGAACTGACGCTCTTACCACTTACTACACAAACCAAGAAGACGATATCAATAACCTTCGATACTTCACTACCGACTCTCGCGAATCTTATCACGGATCTCACACCATGGGCATCATGGCCGGTGGCTACCGCGGCGAGCTCGAATACGCTACCCTCGAAGACGACCACCAATCACCCACTTACAAGGCTAAAAACCCATTCTACGGCGTCGCTTACGAGTCTGACATCGTCGCTTCATGCGGCACTCTCGGCGATGGTTACATTGCCTACGGTGTGGAATACATACTCGACTGGGCTTACAACCACAACAAACCCGCTGTCATAAACCTCTCACTCGGCTCTAACACCGGCGGTCACGATGGTAACGACATGCTCAACCAATACCTCGCTCTTGCCGGCGAAGAAGGCATCATCTGCGTCTCTGCTGGTAACGAAGGCGACATGCCAATCGCTATCAACAAAACTTTCACTGCCACCGACAACGAAGTAAAAACTTTTGTTTATCCCTGGACTTACGGCAAAGACGCCTACAAAGACAGCGAATACTACAAAGTGAACTACGGTGCAATGTATGTCTACAGCAACGACGAAACACCTCTCGACGTGCAATTGGTAATCTACAACCGCTCTCGTAATCGCGTAGCTCAACGCTTCGTCGTGCCCACAACCGGTTCAGGCTCTGCTACATACTACGTTTCATCATCTGACTACGCTCAATCATCTGACGACGTCACCTCTGCCCAACTCGGTCAATACTTTGACGGTTACGTTGGCTTAGGCTCTTCTTACGATGACTACAGCGGTCGTTACTACGCTCTCCTCGACATCTATTTGCAACCCAACGGCACCAACTTCGACACCGACCAATACGTTGTCGGCATACAAGTTACCGGTACCGACGGTCAACGCGTTGATATCTACAGCGACGCTCTCGCTTCAACATTCACCTCTTACGGCATCGACGGCTGGACTGACGGCTCTCAAAACGGCTCTATCAGCTCTATGGCTTGCGGTGACAACGTTGTGGTGGTTGGCTCTTACAACACTCGCGATAGCTGGGGTTGCCTCGATGGCGTTGAACGCGGTTACGACGATTACTACCTCCCAGGCACCATCAGCAACTACTCTTCATACGGCACTTTGATCGATGGTCGCAACCTCCCTCACATCTGCGCTCCCGGTGCTTCTATCGTTTCTTCTACTAACAACTACTACATCAGCTACTACGCTGACCAACTCACCGAAGGCTCTTTGCAAGCTCGCTACACCGGCACCGACCGCAACAGCTACTGGCAAACTGCTGCCGGCACTTCTATGTCTTCTCCATTCGTTGCCGGTAGCTTGGCTTTGTGGCTCGAAGCTGACCCAACTCTCACTTACAATGACGTTATCGACATCATCACAAAAACCGCTAACGTTGACAGCGAAGTTACCAAAGGCGATGTTGACCCCGTGCAATGGGGCGCTGGCAAATTTGACGCTTACGCCGGTCTCAAAGAAGTTATCAACCGCTCTTCTGGCGTTGCTAACATCACTGCCGACCAAACAAACCGTTTGATGGTTAAAGACATGGGCGGCAACCTCTTCAACGTATTCCTCGGTGGTGAAGCTCTCAACATCAACGTCTACAGCACTAACGGCACTCTCGTGAAGAGCGTGAAATCTGCCGACAACGATGTTAACCTCGACCTCTCTTCTCTCTCTAGCGGCATCTACGTGCTCAACGTGAACAACCACCTCAGCACCCGCATCATTGTGAAATAACATCACTCCGATTTCTTAATACACATAGCATAAATTTTATGAACAACAAACTTAAAGCATTTTCAGTTGCTCTTTGCGCTATGGCGGCAGGTTTCTCTGCTCAAGCGCAATCTTCTGCAGATGAAAAGCCGGCCATCGTGTTTCATACAACCATCTATGAAACATACGGCGAAGAAAATGACTTCTCTATTGTGCTCGGCGCTAACGAAGCCGGTGTTGATCAATACATCGACATTGACTTCGGTTTCGGCTCTCAAGAAGTTCAACTTAAAGCTGCTGACTACGACAATAGCGCCGAAGAGTCTACCGGCACTTTCATCAGCTGCCGTGTCAGCAAAGAAGGTATCGTTAAAATCTATTGCGAAGACCCATCTTGGATTGACTGGGCTGACTTCACCGGTTGCTACATTGACGACATCACTTTCAATGGCACCAACAACCTCGTTTACCTCAGCCTTAGCCACAACGAGCTTACCTCGCTCGACCTCTCTGACTTGACAAACATTCAAGCTCTATACGTGTCTGATAACGCATTCTCTTCTTCACCACTCGTGATTGGTAAGAAACCTTATCTCTCTGTGCTTGAAATGAACAATATCGGCGGCATTTCGTCTGACTTCAACCTCAGCGACTACCCATACTTGATTGCTTTCGATGCTTGGAACGCTCAAGGTCTCACCTCTCTTGACCCATCTAAATGCTCTTTGCTCACAAAACTCTCTATCGACGGCACAAACGTCGATAAACTTGACGTGAGCAAAAACGAACGTTTGCAAATTCTCAACATCTCTGATACTCGCATCACTGAGATTGACCTCACTCACAACCCTAACCTCACTCAGTTCTATTGCACTCACGAGTCTTCAGTTAACGATGGCTACAAGCTCAAAAGCCTCGACGTGAGCAAAAACCCCAAGCTATACTACCTCTTCTGCACTGGTAACGACCTCAAAGAACTTGACGTTACCAACAACCCCTCTCTCGGTAGCTTGACTGCTCGCAAAAACTTGCTCACCTCTATCGACGTTAGCAACAACGCCGAGCTCTTCTGCTTGAACATCTCTGACAACTACTTTGGCTACTCTACTCTCCCCTGGCCTTACCCCTCTTACGAGAACACTGTTGACGATCTCTACGGCGAATATGACTACGCTCAACGCGACATGATTGTTGACAAATCTTATCCCGTAGGTGCTGAAATCGACTTCAGCGACAAAGTGCTCCGCGAGCACACCGACACTGAAGCTGTGATGTACGCTATCGACGAATCTGACCCCGTTAACCCCGTTCAAGTTCCCGAATCTGTTTACTCTTTCGACAGAACTACCGGCAAACTCAAAATCAACGAAGTGTATGCCGACAGCGTTTACGTCGTATTCTCTAACTCTATCTTCAGCGCTTCTGATCTCCAAACTCAAAAATTCAAGATCAAAGCTGCCAGCGAATACGGCAAACCGAACAAAATGTTCACTCTCTCAACCGGCGCAAGCTCTGGTAGCAAAGTTAGCTTCAACGTAGGTATTCAAGGCGCTACTGCTGCTAATCCCCAAAAATTCTTCATCGACCTTGGCGATGGCAATCTCACCGAGTGTGTGGCTACCACCTCTGACGACACCGAAAACAACGTCAACCTCACTGCTAAAGGCAGCTACTTCACCATCTACACCGAAGATGGCGTTGACATCTCTGCTCTTGCTATCAAAGATTTGACCCTCTACAACGTTGACTTCACTTCTCTCCGCTCTTTGCGTCAACTCTCTGTTGTTAACACCGGCCTCTACACCATCGACTTGCAATGGAACCGTTGCCTCGAGAAACTCGATCTTTCTCACAACAACCTCTCTACTAACGGCACTGACGACAACGACAACTACGTTTTCACTCTCAAAGCTAACAACCAAGACTACGGTAAAAACGCCCTCACCGACGTTAACCTCTCTTACAACAACATCTCTACCTTTGATTGGAACGAAAACTACACTGTTGAGCGTTTCAACATCTCTCACAACAAATTGTCTAGCCTCACTCTCACCGGCAACACCAAGATTGAAAACATTGACATCTCTTACAATGCTTTCACCGAATTCACTTGCGCTGATTGCAGCGGCTTGACTAGCCTCAATGTTGAAGGAAACCAACTCTCTGAAATCACTCTCCCCGATGAGAACAATCTCTCTTCGCTCAATGTTAGCAACAACAACTTCACTCTTGCTACACTTCCCCTACACGGAAACATTGCCGAAGCTAACTACATCTACGCTCCACAAGCTGATTACACCATCCCAACTAAAGCTCCGGGCATAGATCTCTCTGAGCAAAACCTCGAAGACTCTGAAACTACTTTCACTTGGAAATACGCTAGCGACAAATCTGTCGTTCCCGCTTCTCATATCGGTTGCTACGGTGGCCAAACTTGGTTTAACGAAAAATATGCCGGCGAAAAAGTTTACTGCGAAATGACAAACGCTGAGTTCCCCGCATTCACCGGCGACAACGCGTTCAAAACCTCAGTTATCGAAACTGCAGGCATGCCCTCTAACAAAGTAGCTGAATTCACTATCGCTCCCGCTACTGCTGAAGAACTCGAAGCTAACAGCGACCTCAACAGCAACGTAACACTCACTCTCACTTCTGCTACCGCAGGCAACACTCTCTACATTGACTGGAACGGTAATGGCAGCTTTGCTCAATACGTACTCGGCACCAGCTACACCATCTTCTATCCCACAGTGAAAGAAGGTGCTACAGTGTCTGTTTACTCTTACGATGAAGAAGATAACGTCACCGTATTCAGCTTGCGCAACGCTAAGCTCTCTTCTTTCAAACTCGGTGAAAACAGCTTCTCTAAACTCATCTGCCTCAACCTCACCAACGCAGGTCTCTCTGAACTCGATTTCCCGAAATCGAAAGTGCTCAACGAACTCATCCTTCCGGGCAACAACCTCACTTCTTTCGACTTCACTCAATTCCCCAGCGTCACATACCTAAACCTTTCTGACAACAAACTTGAAAACGTTGATTTGTCAAATACAGGTAATGTGCAACAGCTCTTCATTGGTGGCAACGGTTTGACTTCTGCTAACTTCGGTTCAAGCAACTGCTTGTGGAATGTTTACGCTAACGACAATGCCCTCTCAAGCATCGACATCAGCAAACTCCCCAACTTGCAACAAATCATCGTTAACGGCAACGAACTCACCGACATCGACGTTAGCAACAACAAGAACCTCCGCGTGCTCTATGCTAACGACAACAAACTCGACCACATCGACGTATCTGCTCTCAAAAACCTCGGCGTTCTTGAACTTGCAGGCAACCGCTTCAAATTCTCTACTCTTCCCCTAGAGTCTGACGTATTTAAAACCGGTTCAACCTACACCTACGAGTACTCTTCACAAGCAAACCTCGACGTCACAAGCGTTGACGGCGTTGTTGACCTCAGCAGCGAAGCTAACATCAACGGCACCGAAACAACATACACTTGGATGTTTGAAGAACCCGACTACGACGAAGACGGTTACCTCGTTAACGAAGTGCTCTACGGCCCCGACAACGAATATGGTGAAGACCCCGAGTACAGCCTCGAAAACGGTAAAACCACATTCTTCTATCCCGAAAACCGCATTGTTTGCGTACTCGCCAACGACTTGTTCCCCAACCTCACACTTCAAACAAACATGATCAACACAGCTGCTGCCGGTGCTAACGACATCAAAGCTGACTCTGCTGATGTTTACGTGAAAGTAGTTGGCAACACTGTCTACGCTTACGCTAACAACGCTCAAGTTGCAACCCTCTACGGCATGAACGGCGCTGCTCTCGCAACTGCTAACGTGACCAACGGTGTAGCAACTTTCAACAACGTGAACAACGGTTTCTATCTTGTGAACGTTGCTAACAAAGCTATCAAAATTGTGGTTAAATAATTAAGACTACAATCTTAGCACATACACGCAAAGGCGGGCTTCGGCTCGCCTTTGTTATTTCCATGAAAAACAAAATTTTATATTACACGGCAGTGAATACGCAAGATTTTTTATGTATCTTTGCATTTACAACCAATAATATACTAATTATTACACTCCATGAATATATCAAAACAAATCCTACTGCCTCTGTCGTTGGCTGCTTTGTGTGCAGTTCCGGCTATGGCTCAAGAGTTTGACTTGAATGCTCAACGCTCAGAGAAGCAAGACTTTGCGCGCGTACCCGGTCAAAAAATTGACCACAAAGGGCTTGTGATCAATCCAACACCTCAAAGCCTGGGCGTTGATTTCAACACTCGCCTCGACATTTCTGCCGGTGTTGCAATCAAAGACTCTCAAAAGAAATTTGCTGACGATGTAAACTTTCTCACCACTAACGCTAAAGGCGTGAAGATGACTATCGACTTCGGCGCCAAAGCTGCGAAGAAAGTTGGTGTGAAACAAGTGTCGGGAGCTTACGCTCTAACCATCGACAAAAAAGGCATAAGCATTGTTGCCTACGATGAAACCGGTGCTTTCTACGGCCTTCAAACCTTGCGTCAAGTAGTTGAAAGCCCCGCTGCTAAAGACGGTGGACTGCCCTACCTCACCATCAACGATTTCCCCTCGTTGGCTTATCGTGGTGTTGTTGAAGGCTTCTATGGCGAGCCTTGGTCACACAAAGTGCGTCTCTCGCTCATCGACTTCTACGGCAAAAACAAGATGAACAACTATGTTTACGGCCCGAAAGACGACCCCTATCACAGCTCGCCTAACTGGCGTCTGCCCTACCCCGAAGAACAAGCTAAAAATATACACGAACTTGTTGAAGCTTGCAACCGCAACCACGTGAACTTCACTTGGGCTATCCACCCGGGTAAAGACATACGCTGGAATCAAGCCGACTACGACAGCCTTCTCAACAAGTTCAACATGATGTACGACCTCGGCGTGCGCGCTTTCGCCATCTTCTTCGACGACATTGAAGGCGAAGGCACAAACCCTCACAAACAAGTTGAATTGCTCAACAACATCACAACCGACTTTGTGAAAGCTAAAGGCGATGTTGCAAACCTCATCATTTGCCCCACCGACTACTCTCGCTCGTGGGCGAACCCAAAACCCAACGGTGCTCTCGCAACATACGGCAGAGACCTCAACAAATCTGTTGAAGTGTACTACACCGGCGACGTTGTTTGCTCTGACCTCACCCACGACACTATGGGCTTCATTGACCCGCTCATTCAACGTCCCGCTCTTTATTGGTGGAACTATCCGGTGAGCGACTACTGCCGCAACTACATACTTCAAGGCCCCGTCTACGGTCTTGACCCAACCATGACACCCAACGAGGTTGTAGGTTTCCACAGCAACCCCATGGAGCATGGCGAAGCTTCAAAGCTCGCTCTCTACGGTGTGGCTGACTACTCTTGGAACATGAGCGCTTACAATCCCATCGACAACTGGGAACGCGGCCTTGAACTCCTCGTGCCCGAAGCTGCCGATGCTTATCGCACTTTCGCTATCCACTCTGCCGACACTGAAACAGGTTATCGTCGCGACGAGTCATGGGAAACTCAAACTTTCCGCATCAACAAATACACCGATGCCCAATTTAAAGCTCTCAAAGCCGAATTTGAAAAAATCGCAACCGTGCACAAACGCATGGAGCAAAATTGCAGCAACGAGCAACTCCTCAACGAATTGCATCCGTGGCTTGAACAATTCAGCAAACTCGGCGACCGTGGCTTGCGCACTCTCGACCTCATAAAAACTTACGAGAGCGGCGACGACGCTAAATTCTGGAACGCTTACGTGGCTAACATCATGAGCGACGAAGAAAAAGCCGCTTATGAAGCTCACAAATCAGGCACCATGAAGTTGCAACCGTTCTACGAGAACGCTATGGCTGACATGGTCACCACCTTCTACACAAAACTCACCGGCAAACAACCCGCCATATATCGCGGCATTGGCTCATTCCGCAACTTGTCAACAAACCTCGACAAGCTTATGCTCGACAACGACACCACCACCTACTACACCTCTGCTACATCGCAGAAAACCGGTGACTGGATTGGTCTTGACCTCCGCGACACATACAAAGTTAGCGAGATTGACATTCGCCAAGGTCGCAACTCTATTGACGACGTTGACTACTTCGACAACACCGTGCTTGAAGCTTCTGCCGATGGCAAAACCTGGACTCAGCTCACAGAGCCGCTTGAAAAAACATACGACATCAAGTGGACCGGCAATGGCATCGACGCTCGCTACGTGCGCATACGCAAACTCGAATCTGAAAAACGCAGCTGGGCTTCAGTACGCACATTCAAAGTGAATCCGCCGCGTGTTGAAAACCTCGGTTTCAAACTCACCTGCAGCGACGAGCAAGGTGCTCTCGCAGCCTTCGACCGCAACCCAACCACTGCTTTCCACTCTACCGAGACAATCAAGTTTGACCGCGCTAAAGGTGTGAACGCTTACACATTGCTCCTCGGCAACGACTCTGCTGCCGAATTGGTTGAATACGACGCAAAAGGCAATGTACTCGCCACAACACCAATCAGCTCTGCATACGCAAAAGTGAGCCTCAACGCAAAGACAGCGTCTGTAGCCCTCAACGGCACAGCCACAATCTACGAGCTCATCAGCGAATAAACACCCCCAAACAATACCCCCAAAAGCCCGGCAACCCGCCGGGCTTTTTTTGCAAGTAAA
>CAZGAN010000055.1:0-11332 GCA_964523655.1 uncultured Bacteroides sp. | reverse complement strand
TGTGGGAGCGATGGATTTAATAATGATTTAAAGGGGGTGAAATAGTTTTGAAACAATATATCACGTACTTTGCTAATAAATAAATTGTATTAGCATGGACATATTGTTTCTAGGTATTATCATCTTCTTATTTCTTTTGGCAATATTCGATTTGTCAGTTGGTGTAAGCAATGATGCTGTAAATTTCTTGAACTCTGCTATTGGATCAAGAGCAGCTTCCTTCAAGAAAATTATTCTCGTAGCCGCAATTGGAGTTTTTATTGGCGCTGTAATGAGCAATGGCATGATGGATATAGCACGTCATGGCATATTTCGGCCTGAACATTTTTCTTTCTACGAGATAATCTGCATATTCATGGCAGTAATGGTGACTGATGTCATACTTCTCGACATTTTCAACTCGTTAGGCATGCCAACCTCCACAACAGTCTCAATGGTCTTTGAACTATTGGGTGCAGCGTTTGCGGTATCATTGATTAAAATATTTGACACCAATAGTGTGTTAGGATTAGCAGACTTGTTGAATACAGAAAAAGCCCTGTCTGTGATTTTAGGCATATTTCTATCAGTAGCCATAGCCTTCTTCTTTGGCACTGTGGTGCAATTTATTTCTCGCCTAATATTCTCGTTTAACTACAAAAACGAGTTAAAGTGGAAAATTGGCATCTTTGGAGGCATTGCGACAACAGCCATATTCTATTTTCTCATAATCAAGGGCGCAAAAGACCTCACATTCATGACGCCAGAAGTCAAGGAGTTCATAAAACACAATACGCACTACATCATACTTACTTGCTTTGTCTCGTCGACCATAATCATGCAAGTGCTGCATTGGTGTAAGGTTAACGTATTTAAAGTGATAGTACTGATGGGCACTTTTGCATTGGCCATGGCATTTGCCGGCAACGACCTTGTCAATTTTATTGGAGTACCACTCACCGGATTTTCCGCATATCAAGACTATATGGCAAACGGGTCGGGAGATGCTCAAGGATTTATGATGAATTCACTTAATGGTTCGGCAAACACTCCGATATATTTTCTTCTAGGAGCCGGAGTCATCATGGTCTACTCATTGGCAACATCAAAGAAAGCCAAAACAGTGATTAACACAAGTGTGGGACTAAGTAGCCAAAAGGGCGGCGAGGAGATGTTCGGGTCATCACGTATAGCTCGACACTTGGTGCGTTCATTGCTCGCCATATATACATGGGTTCTTCGCGCAATACCGACTCGCACCCGCGTATGGTTGTGCAGACGTTTCAATACTAATCAAGCGATATTAGAGGACGGTGCATCATTCGACTTGATACGAGGTTCGGTTAACCTGACTCTAGCCGGAGCACTAATAGCAATCGGCACATCGCTCAAATTGCCGTTATCTACCACTTACGTCACATTTATGGTAGCAATGGGCACCTCGTTAGCAGACCGAGCTTGGGGCCGTGAGAGCGCAGTATTTCGCATCACAGGCGTAATCTCGGTGATAGGAGGATGGTTTATCACCGCGGGAGCTGCATTTATCGGCGCAGCAATTATCGTTTCACTCATGCACCTGGGAGGCCTATTTGTTATCGTTCTATCTGCTGTAGCAGCTGTGGCCCTATTAGTTCACAATAACCTAAAATATCGCAAGAAAAAGGCAGAAGAAAAAGACGATGTGCTCTTTCAATCTATTCTCACCAGCGAAGACAAATCCGAGACTTGGAATTTGCTAAAAATCTATCTTGCGGAGAGACAAAGCGAATTTCTCAATTATGGGTTAACCTCGTATCTGACAGTCACAAATGGTTTTGTTAACGATGAGGTGCGCGTGTTGGGCAAATTGGAGAAAGAATTAGCTCGCAAAAAAGCTTATCTTAAAAACATTAGACGCAAAGAAACCCTTTGTTTTCAACGCATTGATAAAGTGACAGCAATAGAACGTAGCACCTGGTTTTATCTTTCAAACAACTGTTTGATGGCAATGCTCTATAATTTGCGCCGCATCAACGAGGTTTGTCTTGAGCATGTTGCCAACAATTTTCACCCGCTTCCAAAGCGTTTTGCCAACGACTTTGCCCCAATACGCACGCAAATTGAGTCGATATTTACGCAAAGCATCAACGCCATACAGCAACGCAACACAAACGACGTGAATCAGCTACGCCAACAATGCGATATAATAAAAGATCAATTGACGGTAGAGTGCCACCGCGTGTATGACTATTTGCAAACCGGAGAGACGGAGAAAATGTCGGTGTCGTATGTCTATTTAAATCTATTGCAAGAGTCGCTCGATATGGTCTCTAATCTCCGCAAATTGCTCCGTGCTGCACACAAACTTAATATTACATTTTTATTAAATCAGTGAGCTTATAGATGACTGTCTAATAAAAAGTTGTAATTTTGTGTGACAAAATTATTACTTTTGTATGGCTACAGAAAAAATTCTTATCGTTGATGATGAAGAAACTCTTTGTGAAGTGCTCAAACTTAACTTAGAGACAGAAGGCTATGAGGTAGACACCGCTTATAGTGCCGAAGACGCGCTAAAGCTTCGTCTACCTCAATATTCGCTCATACTCCTCGACATCATGATGGGTGAAATGAACGGCTTAAATTTTGCCAGATTACTGAAAAATAATCCAGACACAAACAACATTCCCATCATATTCTGCACAGCAAAAGATACAGAAGATGATATGGTGCTTGGTCTAAATTTGGGTGCTGACGACTACATAATGAAACCATACACCATTAGAAACGTTGTAACACGTGTGCGCACCGTACTTCGCCGCTGCGCCAAAGCGCCGCATATTTCTCGCGCGACAGAAACAATCACCTACCAATCAATGACTGTTAACAAAAAGTTGAAAACATGCTTGATTGATGGTCGCGAGATTAAACTCCGTAAAAAAGAGTTTGAAATACTCGCTCTCCTACTCGAAAATCGAGACCGCATTTTCTCTCGTGAAGAAATATTGAAAAAGATATGGCCAAATGAAGTCATTGTGCTCGACCGAGTTGTTGATGTAAATATCACTCGACTCCGTCAAGCTATAGGCGATTTTGGGAAGCACATTATAACACGTTCAGGCTATGGCTATGGCTTCATTGACAAATAAAGTGAAATTATCATTTCATCGGCGACTATTTTTGTTGCTTTTAGCCTTCTCATGGGTTATTATTTTGTGCTTCGTTGGGTTTCAATACAACCGAGAAAAGCAATTCAAAGCCGAACATCTAGACGCACGCTTGCAACTCTTCAACATACACCTACTTGATGCATTGCAAGACAGTGTTGCGCCCAATGAATTTATTGAGCGAGAAGCTTTGCCGTTTAAAGATTTGCGCGTGTCAATCATAACAAACGACGGCAAAGTGATATACGATAATATACTTGATAAGCTTCCAGAAACCAACCATTTAATGCGCCCTGAAATTCAGCAAGCATTAAAAAATGGCATAGGATACACAGTGCGCAGGAAATCAGAAAGCGATAGCCAAGATTACTTTTATTCGGCAATGAAAGGCAATAATGTGATAGTTCGCTCTGCCGAGCCATACTCTGTAACATTGGGCGAACTTTTACAAACCGACAAAGACTTTCTTTGGTTCATGCTCCTTGTTACGGCAATCATAAGTATCTGCGGTTACTTTGCCACTCGCAAACTCGGTAGAACCATAGTGCGTCTCAGCGAATTCACGGCTAAAGCCGAGCGCGGAGAGCGCATCTACGATGACGAATCATTTCCCCACGATGAATTAGGCGAAATATCACACAACATAATACGTCTGTATGCTCGGTTACAGACAACCATAGCCGAGCGCGACAAAGAGCATCAATCGGCAATGTTTGAGCAGCAGGAGAAAGTCCGGATAAAACGCCAACTTACTAACAATATCAATCATGAGTTAAAAACGCCTGTCGCATCAATACAAGTTTGCCTCGAAACAATCAAGGACAAACCAAATCTACCACAATCGGTGCACGATGATCTAATAAATCGTTGCTACACGAACTGCGACAGACTAATCCGTCTGCTCGATGACGTGTCAATGGTTACTCGCATGGACGAAGGCGCTGAGCAAATACGCAAAGACACTGTCTCGCTCAATAGTATTGTCAATGAAGTCATTGACGACATGTCATTGCGCCAATCATCGAGCGCGTTTGAGGTGCACGTAAACATGCCTGAAAACCTCTACATTGAAGGCAACCAATCAATGCTATTCTCCATTTTCCGCAATCTAATTGCAAATTCGCTAGCATATTCCGGCGGCAAAAACATATACATCAATGCCGTAGAGCAAGAAAACAATGTGCTTTTCACATTCGCTGACGATGGAATCGGTGTTGACGAGCAACACCTACCTCACCTTTTTGAACGCTTCTACCGTGTTGACAAAGGCCGCTCACGCAAACTTGGCGGCACCGGACTTGGTCTGGCAATTGTGAAACATGCGGTCATGATACATGGGGGCACAATAAACGTTAAGAACCGCAAGCCGTCAGGATTGTGCTTCACGTTCTCGCTCAACAAGCAATAAGTTGTCACATTCGCGCGCGCATAGAAACATTTTTTGTATCTTTGTGACATAACTTATAAACATTGCATCATGAATTACCGTAAAATCTTGCTCCCTGTTGTGGCTTGCATTGCGCTTGGCGCCTATGCTGATAACGATTGGGAAAATCCCGCTGTCTTCGCAGTTGGCAGAGAAGCCGCTCGCGCCACGTCTGTGAGCTATGCTAATGCCTCACAAGCTCTCAGTCAAGCATCATCTGATAGATACATTTCACTCAATGGTAAGTGGAAATTCGCTTGGAGCGCAACTCCCGACGCTCGCCCGGTCGACTTCTATAAAACCACATACAATGTTAGCACCTGGGCCGACATCAATGTGCCCGGGAACTGGGAAATGCAAGGTTACGGCATACCCATATACACAAACGTGGTGTATCCATTTCCCAAAAATCCGCCATACATACCACATACCGACAATCCCGTTGGCAGCTATAAGCGCACATTCACCGTGCCCGCCGATTGGAAAAACGACCGCGTTATCTTGCATTTCGCAGGCTCTACGTCCGCCATGTACGTTTGGGTAAACGGTCAGAAAGTGGGATACACACAAAGCGTGAAAAATGCGTCAGAATTCGACATTACAAAATACCTTGTTGATGGTGAAAACCAACTTGCATGCGAAGTGTATCGTTGGAGCGACGGCTCATACCTTGAAGACCAAGACTTCTGGCGTCTCTCCGGCCTAGAGCGCGAAGTAGCACTCTATAGAGTTCCCAAAACAAGCATTCGCGACTTTTTCGTGCACCCCGACCTTGATAGCAAATACAAGAACGGTTTTTTCAGCGTTGACGTGGAGCTCGCAAATACTGCTGCACAACAAAACGTTTCGCTCTCTGCCACCGTATATAACAAAGAAGGCAAGCAACTCAAATCGGCTACACGTGCCATGCAACTCAACGAAAAAGCGAATCTGCTCCTCGATTTGAAAAGCCTCGGCAACGTAAATCTATGGAGCAATGAAACCCCATACCTCTACACCGTTGTTCTCGAACTGAAAGATGCTGCCGGCAACACCATCGAGGCACGTTCTGCTCGTTTCGGATTTCGCAAAATCGAAATCAAAGATGCTCAACTCATGGTCAACGGCAAGCCCCTTGAAGTGCACGGGGTGAACCTCCACGAGCACAATCAATACACCGGACACGTTGTAGATCGTGAAACGATGCTCAAAGACATTCGCACCATGAAGCAAAACAATATCAATGCCGTGCGCATGAGTCACTACCCGCAAACAACACTCTGGTATGACCTTTGCGATGAATATGGCTTGTATATTGTTGATGAAGCTAACATAGAGTGCCATGCTATGGGCGCAGAAAAACAAGGCTGGTATGACACCACTGTTCACCCGGCTTGCATTCCCGCCTGGCACGATGCTATACTCGACCGCGAATACTCTCTGGTTGAGCGCGACAAGAACCACGCTTGTGTGATAGCTTGGAGCATGGGCAACGAATGTGGCAACGGCGATAACTTTCGCGATGCATACAAGTGGATTAAAAGCCGCGACAACTCTCGCCCTGTGCAGTTCGAACAAGCTGATGAGAGCGATAACACCGACATCATTTGCCCCATGTATCCGTCTATTGAATACATGAAAAATTACGCTGCCGATGAAAGCAAGACTCGCCCGTTCATCATGTGCGAATACGCTCACGCCATGGGCAACTCATCAGGCAACTTCCAGGAATATTTTGACATAATTCGCTCATCGAAACGCTTGCAAGGCGGCTTTATCTGGGACTGGGTTGACCAAGGACTCCTCACTAAAGATGAGAACGGCAAGGAGTATTGGGCATACGGTGGTGATTTCGGCGCTTCAATGTATCATAGCGATGAAAACTTCTGCTTGAACGGACTTGTGCAGCCCGACCGCACTCCCCACCCCGGCCTCAAAGAAGTCAAAAAAGTGTACCAAGATATTCGCTTTTCAGCTGCCAACATCGCCAATGGCGAATTCACCGTTGAAAACCATTTTGCATACCGCAACCTCAAAGACTACAACTTCAAATGGGAATACGTGGTGAATGGTGAAGTGGCAAAAAGCGGCACACTCCCCACGCTGAATGTTGCCCCCGGTGCCACAAAAACCGTGCGTGTGAAACTCGATGACGTGCCACTCAGCGAAAACCATGAGGCATACCTTTCTGTCTATGCCTATACCCGCAGCGGAGACACCATTATCCCCGCTGACCACGAGGTAGCTCGCGAACAGTGGCTTGTCTCTGAGAGCAATTACTTCGCCGTTGTTGACACTGTAACCACCAACCCGCTCACCATGCAAGAACGCGGCAACACCATCTACATCTATGGAGCAAATAATATCACAGTTGCCATTGACCGCAACAGTGGCGCTCTCGTTGGCTACTTTGCCAAAGACTGCAACCTCTTGCAATCGAGCCTACAGCCTGATTTTTGGCGTGCTCCAACCGACAACGATTGGGGCAACGGTGCACAATCGCGTTGCAACGTGTGGCGCACTGCCGGCACCAACAAAAAGCTCAAAAGCCTCAACGTAGACAAACAATCAGACAAAATTGTTGTGAGTGTGGTCTACCGCCTCACCGATGTCAATTGCGACTACAAAGTAACATATACCACTCTTCGCAACGGTAACCTCTCTGTCGATGTTGATTGGCAAGCCGGGAGCGCAGACCTCCCCGAAATGCTACGTTTTGGCATGCAGATGACAATGAATCAGCAATACAAAAACTTGAAGTGGTACGGGCGCGGCCCCGAGGAAAACTATAGTGACCGCAACACAGCCACATTCATGGGCACGTACAGCGGCAATGTCACTGACCAATACTATCCCTACATACGTCCGCAAGAATCAGGAAACAAGACTGATGTGCGCTGGGCAGAAATCACCAACGATGCCGGATTTGGCTTGAAAATCGCCGGACATCAACCACTGAGCATCACAGTCACCGATGTCGATAAATCAGCCATCGACCCCGGTTTAGATAAACATCAGATGCATAATTCAGACGTGGTTCGCAGCACTTGGGCGGTGTTTGTTAATATAGACCTTGCTCAGCGTGGTGTAGGTGGAGACAATAGTTGGGGCGCTGCTCCTCATGCTCCATACTTGCTCAACGCAAATCATTATAGCTACGGCTTCACTCTATCACCCGTATCGCATGACTGAGTTCTTTCATAGCGTTGAGTTTTATGTGATAATGACTTTTGCCGCTGCAGCCGTAATAGCCATGTGTGCGCGTCCATCGGGCAGAGGCGAAGCCCTCACACACCTAGTGTCGGGTTGGCTCGCTGACGGTGATGCCGAAGCCGAGCCGGCTCTGCACGTTGAGTGCCTGGACAACGGCGACGTAAAGCTGCGTCGCACCGGACTTCAAAATGTCTATGCCACCGGCGCCGTGTCATTAGCCATAACGCAAATAGGGTTCGATTTAGCCATCATTGAGCGCGTGGTTGAAGGCACACCCGTTGACGGAGCATTTGTGCACGAGGCAGTCTCAACACTCACATTTATGGCACAAGATTGGTATCACATAAAATATACCGATGAGAAAACCGGACGTTTCGCCGCTTTCACCTTGCACGTTCGCCCCGGGCTCACCCAAACCATACCACTAAAACAATAAAACTATAAGCTATATGCGCAAAATTGCCTTTTCTTTTAGTGGAGCAATGCTGCTGGCAGCCACTGCCGCACAAGCTCAAAAGCCAAACATCATATACATCATGTGCGATGATATGGGTTACGGCGATCTCGGTTGCTATGGTCAACCTTACATCAGCACCCCAAACATTGACCACATGGCCGATGAAGGCATGCGTTTCACACAAGCCTATGCCGGAAGCCCGGTGAGCGCACCCTCTCGAGCGTCGTTCATGACCGGCCAACATTCAGGACACTGCGAAGTGCGTGGTAACAAAGAGTATTGGCGCAACGTGCCGATGGTGAAGTATGGCGTCAACGACGAATATAGCGTTGTTGGGCAACACCCTTATGACCCTCAACACATCATACTGCCCGAAATCATGAAAGACAACGGCTACACAACCGGGATGTTTGGTAAATGGGCTGGCGGATATGAAGGTTCGGTTTCTACGCCCGATAAACGTGGCATAGATGAGTTCTATGGCTATATTTGCCAGTTCCAAGCACATTTGTACTATCCAAACTTTCTCAACCGCTACAGCACCTCTTTGGGCGACACAGCTACTGTGCGCGTCATCATGGATGAGAACATCAACTATCCCATGTTTGGCAAAGATTACGCTAAGCGCTCGCAGTATTCTGCTGACATTATACACCGCGAAGCCATCAAGTGGCTCGACAAACAAGACTCCAAGCATCCGTTCTTCGGCATCTTCACATACACACTACCTCATGCTGAGCTTGCCCAGCCAGAAGACTCTCTTTTGCTCGGCTATGAACAAAAATTTTTCGTTGACAAAACTTGGGGAGGCGATAAATGGTCGCGCTACAATGCTGTTGTGCACACTCATGCACAGTTTGCAGCCATGATCACTCGCCTCGATAGCTACGTTGGCGAAATTCTTGCTAAACTCAAAGAAAAAGGCTTAGACGATAACACTATTGTCATTTTCACCAGCGACAATGGCCCTCACGAAGAGGGAGGAGCCGACCCGCAATTTTTCGGTCGCGACGGCAAATTGCGCGGGCTCAAGCGCCAATGCTATGAAGGCGGCATTCGCATACCGTTTATTGTGCGTTGGCCCGGAAAGGTTGCTCCCGGCACCACTAACGACCATCAGCTTGCATTCTACGATATCATGCCAACATTCTGTGACCTAATCGGCGTGAAAAATTACGTAAAAAAATATACCAACCACAAGAAAAAAGGCACCGACTATTTCGACGGCATCTCGTTTGCCCCAACTTTGCTTGGCAATGGCAAGCAAGAGGAGCATGAATTTCTATACTGGGAATTTGACGAAACCGACCAAATAGGTGTGCGCATGGGCGACTGGAAGCTTGTTGTCAAAAAAGGTGAGCCATTGCTTTATAACCTTGCCGATGACATACACGAAGACAACGACATCGCAGCTCAACATCCCGACATCGTTCAACAGATGATTAACATCATCCACGCTCAACACACTCCTAACCCCAACTTCACCGTCACACTCCCATAATTGTGTTAAAAATACAGAGGCTGCGTCAATTTTGACACAGCCTCTTGTTGGTACTATGTGGTTTCGAGGAATTAATAGCCGGTGTAAGAGTGCGGTGACAAACGGCGAAGCTCAGCTTTCACCGAATCACTAACCTCAAGAGTGTCTATAAATTCAGAAATTGATTCGGCTGTAACTTTCGCATTTGTGCGAGTGAGAGCCTTAAGTGTTTCGTAAGGATTCGGATAACCCTCGCGACGAAGTATTGTTTGTATGCCCTCAGCAACAACATTCCACATATTGTCAAGGTCACGGTCAATAGCTTCTTTGTTGAGAAGAAGTTTATTGAGGCCTTTCAATGTAGAAGCGATAGCGATGAGACCGTGAGCCATAGGCACACCAACGTTGCGAAGCACAGTAGAGTCAGTGAGGTCACGTTGCAAACGCGATACGGGCAATTTCTGAGCCAAGTGAGCAAGAATTGCGTTAGCCATGCCAAGGTTACCTTCAGAGTTTTCAAAGTCGATAGGATTAACTTTGTGAGGCATAGCAGAAGAACCAACTTCGCCGGCTTTGATGCGCTGTTTGAAGTACTCCATTGAGATGTACATCCACATGTCGCGGTCAAGGTCGAGAATGATTGTGTTTATGCGGCGCATAGCGTCAAACAATGCAGCGAGGTTGTCGTAGTTAGATATTTGAGTGGTTAGCTCTTCTCTCTCAATGCCGAGGCTGTTTTTGAGGAAGTTTGCGCCAAACTCACGCCAATCGTATTGAGGGAATGCAGTGAGATGGGCGTTGAAGTTGCCGGTTGCGCCGCCAAATTTACCGCTCACGGGCACAGCATCGAGGGCAGCGAGTTGTGTTTTCAAGCGATAAGCAAACACGCCGATTTCTTTGCCAAGACGAGTGGGCGATGCCGGTTGACCATGGGTTTTAGCCAACATGGGGAGGTCTTTCCACTCCTCAGCTAGGGCGCTGAGTTTGTCGATAAGTTCAACTAAAGCCGGGCGATATACGTCAGTAATAGCTTCTTTCACCGACATAGGCACAGAAGTGTTGTTGATGTCTTGCGAAGTGAGGCCAAAGTGGATGAATTCTTTGAATTGCGATAAGCCACGAGCATCAAATTGCTCTTTGAGGAAGTATTCAACGGCTTTCACATCGTGATTTGTAACGGCTTCAATGTCTTTAATGCGTTGAGCATCGGCGAGGGAGAAATGTTTGTAAATAGAGCGCAAACCTTCCACATCAGCCATTTTAGCATCGGCTAATTGGGGCAAACCAAACTTGCAGAGAGCGATGAAGTATTCAACTTCAACGCGAACTCTATAGCGAATAAGCGCGTACTCTGAGAAATACTCGTCAAGTTTTTCGCACTTGCCGCGGTAGCGGCCATCAATAGGAGAAATAGCAGTGAGTGTTGATAGTTCCATAAAAGAGAAAATTGAGGGTGTGGGTATTCGCCACACTTTTGTAATATATAAATATGTGCAAAGGTAGTAAATATACGCGGAAAATGTAAAAAAAACAGAAAAAAAAGCGAAAACGTAATTTTTTTGCCATAAAATTTTGGTAGTTTAAAAAAAGTTCGTACCTTTGCAACGCTTTCAGCGAGAAAGGGCGTTTAGCTCAGCTGGTTCAGAGCATCT
>CAZGAN010000054.1:0-11652 GCA_964523655.1 uncultured Bacteroides sp. | reverse complement strand
AAACAATTACTTTGAAATACGCTATAATTTTCTCCCCAAAAAATATGCCTAGCTCTTGCCGCGATGGGCATGGGCTAGGCTATAAATCTTTTGACTAATGCGAAGTCTTAATACTGGAGATACACGAACGGCACCAGCTCACTTTGTCGGGTTTGTATCACAACAAACAAAACGATTGCTAAAACCAGAGCCTGTACCAAATTTGGTAGCTTCACATACGTTTCGCTCAACTTGGTTTGCCAATTAGCCGGAGCAAAATGCATCAAAAATCCGGCTAAAATCGCTATCACTACCAACACATACGCATTCACAAACTGCAATGCCACCTCGGCATGAAAATCAGTGAATATCTGTGTTGCCATTTCGCCAAGATTTTCAAGCGACGGACTACGGAAAAACGTGAAGCCAACAAACACAAGCGTAAACGTAATCAACACATTAAACGGCTGCGCAACGCGTTTCATCGTTTCACCATAATTGAAATGTACGGTTTGCTTTATAAACTTGTGGCATGCCAACAACACACCATGGTAAGCACCCCAAAGAAGATACATCCACGATGCGCCATGCCATATTCCGCCAATAACCATTGTAGCAAACAAGTTGAAATATGTGCGAAGCCTGCCTCGGCGGTTACCGCCAAGAGGTATATATATGTAATCGCGTAACCACGTTGACAATGATATGTGCCAACGACGCCAAAATTCCGACGGATTTTGAGACTTAAACGGTGAGCGGAAATTATCTTTAAATCTATAGCCCAGCAATAGCGCGATACCTATTGCCATATCGCTATAGCCTGAGAAATCGCAGTACAGCTGCAATGTGAACGAAATAGAGCCCAACAGATTTTCAAAACCTGAATACAGCGACGGATTTTCAAATATCCTATCCACAAAATTTCCGCTGATATAGTCAGCTATAACAACCTTCTTTATCAAGCCACACATCACCATAAACAAGCCTTCGCCCACCATTGCCTTGCTAGCCACAGCGTTTTCCTTTATCTGAGGCAACATATCAACAGCGCGCACCACCGGGCCTGCCAACAACGGCGGGAAGAATGTCATGAAAAACACATAGTCAAGCGGATTGCGACATGGGTCCAACTTGTTGCGATACAAATCAACAAGATAACTTATTGAACGGAACGTGAAGAATGAAATTCCTGCCGGAAGCACAATATTGAGCACATCGAAATGTGTGTGAGTGAACTCTGCAAATGTTTGGCATAGCAAATTGAAATACTTGAAATAAATCAACATGCCAACATTGCACAGCACATTAACTGCTACAATCAATCTGCGCACCCAATTTCTTTGAGCAATGCCCATAAGCAAGCCCAGCACATAATCGCTGAGGCACACGCCCAGCAATATGAGACAATATATGCCACTTGACTTGTAATAGAAATATAGCGAAAATAATATTACAAAAATAAGTTTTAGCGTGCGCTGTTTGCGTATGAGCTGATACACCCCAAGAAATACGACAAACAACAACAAGAACAACCCCGTGTTAAACAACAAGGGCTGATGAGAGTCGAAGGTAAGAAGCTTCACTATAGCTTCACTGTCTATTTGTGATAAAACGTTGAGCATTTTGCTTATCTAGCTTTAGCTGAGGAGTGTTTATGTTGAACTGTTTTTTCTGTTTTATTCTTTTGATCGTTTGCTGCAACAAGAGCATCGCTGAGAGCATGATATAGCAACTCTCCTTCAAGAGCATATCCAGCCCATGTGCGATGTATGCGATCACTGCTTAACAATCGGTTTTGCAACCACTTTGCCGATGACCCGGCACCTCCGGCAACATCGTAAAAGTCATATACTGCGATTTGCTTATCTGCGCCATACTTGAGTATAACGTTTCGCATGCGGTTGATATTGCTATTAACCTGATATGTTCTCACCTTGGTTACTCGGCGTCGTTTTCCTTTGCGACGACGCACTGCCTTGGTTGAATAAACCGAGCGCTGACACTCTGACGGCGTGGTGAGCAATATTTCTGCTTCCGGATTATGTTTGCGTATATCGCTAACAAGCAAATCTATATTTGCATAAAAAGTAGCATCACTCATTTTGCCAAACGCCTCATTAGTACCTAGGCTGATTATCACCAAATCAGGCGTCAAAACCGACAAATCTCGGCCGGTGTTACCAATGAGCGAATAAGTTGAATACGTGGCACCATTATTACCGATAGCATGATAGAGCACACCACTGGCAGCCTCAGCACGACGTGCGTCAAAGCCAAACACATTAAATTGTGAGCCGTTCATGCATATCTCTGCCGATGTTATTTCTTCAACCAATTTCACTTGCACGCCCCAAGTTTGCGGCACTGCCATAAACTGTATGTTGCGTCCGTTTGATTTCACTGCGTCAACGGTGAATTTTCCTTCGCCAAATATGTTGAGTATCACAAACGGACTTGGTGCAGTGATATTGAACGTGGGCTTTGATGTTTCAGAGAACAAAGAAATACCTGTAAATCCCATCTGTGTGGGCCACGGCATCTTCAATAATTTTGCCGTTGTGAACGGCGACGGTGATGTTATTTTGTAGTCAAGCGGCTGATTGGTCCCGGCAAGGCGATAAGGTATCATCAATCCGCGGCCGGCATTGCCATACTGTTGTTGCAAAAGCTTGCGCACTCTTCCGGCATTGCCATCAGCTTGCACATGTGAGTCGCCTATCTGCACAACATTAACAGTGCCTCCTTGTTTTATATTACTAAATTTCTCCACCAAATCGTGCCACGTGCGACCATTCAGTGTCACCTTATTTGCTTCAAGATGCAAAAACGGGTAACTCTTATAATCACGCGGTATAGTCGACCCAATTTCAAATTCCGGATTTTCGCGTGTAGCAGCATCGTCATCAACTTCACTCGTTGTTGGCGACGTTGCAAACGCTGTGTTTGCAACAATAATAATGGTTGAGAATAATAGTTTTAGTTTGTTCATTGTAGCGCGAGCTTAAATGATTTCATAAATTCTTGTGCCAGAGCAGCACCGCCTTTTGCATTTAGGTGTATATAGTCAGCGTTTATCAAGCCTCGTTCGCGCCATGACACCACTGAGTTTATTCCACCCATAGCCTCACGTGTATCCCAGAACACACACCCAACCGCTTGTGCGGCGTTGCGCTGTGCATCAATCATGGCTTGAGATGTTGGCAACGATTGTACCTCACCCCCTATTTTCTGGCCACGATCGCCTACGGCAAGCATGAGTATATCGGCATTCGGATAGCATAACCTGATGCGTGAAACCACTTGCTGCATAATCTTTCCATACGCAGTGTAATCGGTTTGTTGTGACGACAAGGCATTAATGCCATATTCAAGCACAATCAAGTCATAATCAACATATTTACGCATCTGTGCCGCAATCTGATCATCAATATATCGGTGCGTGACACCTGAGTTACCACGCATTGACATATTATCGAGCACCACTCCTGTTGTGTTGTTTATATACATGCCCAACGAGGTGAGTCCGGCTATATCTGTCGACACATTAACCATGGTTGTTGCGCCAGGCACTTCAACACATTGCACAGTTTCTGATGCTGTCACTGCAAAAGATTGCTCTCCGGCATCAGTGGTGATGGTTATTGTTCCGTCTGACGGAGCAATATACAAAAATTTTGAGCTATCCCAACTGCTCAAGTGATTGAGTTTTTTGGTACCACTAAATTTCGTGCTTGCGCCGGCATCGGCGGTGAAATACTCTCCGGAGAGAGTTTTATATTTTTTTGATCCGGTTTTGCGCATATCGTGTATAGTCCAGCCATTTGACTGTTCACGCACCGATGTGCGAAATCCGCATACTTCTGACGCTAGTGGCACATACCCCACCCCGGCGCCGCCATACAAATCTTGCAACGCCTGGCGTATGTGCATTGTGAGTATATCTCCTTCAATATACGAGTCACCGATAACAGCTATTCTAGCCACTCGCGAACCAACATTCATTAACGCGCGTTTGATGTGCGAAAGTCCGGTACCATTGGCAGAATAATCTTCAAAGACTACATTTCCATTTACTCGCGAGCTAATTGCTTGCTTTGGCGAAGTATTTTTAGTGTTGGTCTTACTCGTATTGTGTTTCGTTGTTTTCTTGCTTTGATCGCCTATTGCAGCGATAAGTTCGGGGTCGATATTTTCATTTGCGGTGGCTTTAACGGTACTTGAAGGCAAGATGTCTGAAATGAGGTTAAAGTCTTTGATTACACCACCGGTGAAATCGCTCCATGGCACGAATGATAGCGCAGCAACTGCGGCTACAGCGGCTGTGACTATCAAAAAAGGATTTCCTTTATCTTTGTTCATTTTTCACTTCTTCTTTAAAACATTAGCCAGTACTTGCGATTTCATTTCTGTTTCGGCCCATTCAGCTTCTGCATCGCTGTCGGCGGTGATACCTCCTCCGGCATAAATACATGCTTTTGTTTCCGAAAGCTGCGCGCATCGCAAAGTCACGATGGCTTTATATCTTTGTTTATCCACAAATCCAAAATACCCGCCATACAAACGTCGCGGATGTTGCTCTATGCCATTTATCCGCTCTATCGACAACTCACGAGGCATGCCACACAGCGCCGGAGTTGGACTAAGCTCATCAACTATTCGCTCAATATCCGATTCCAACTCTATTTTTGCCGTAACATAAGTTGCCAGATGCTCAATATTGTTTGTCTGTACCGTAACATCATCAAGCGCTTTAAATCTAAACTGCAAGTCACTGAAAATCTGCGTAATAAAATCACGCACTATGCGTTGTTCTGCAGTGTTTTTAGCGTCCCACGGGCGTGGCAATTTACCTTCAGCACTAATTTTACGTGTACCGGCAAGTGCCACAGTTTCAGCGGTTTTCATTTGTTTATTTACAGAAAGTAGCAATTCGGGCGATGCTATCAGCCAACATCCGGTTTTTGGAGTGTGCAACACACAGCAATATGCCGCTTTGTTCACCCGAAAATACTGCTCTGTAAGATATGCTATATCTGATGACACATTGCACGATATTGCTCTTGAAACTACCGTTTTACCTCCGGTCTTCTTCAATTCTTTAACAAGCGCCGTGATAGATGTCAAATATCCGTCACGTTCGGTTGATTCACACCACGGTTCTTGCAACTTATATGGCTCAGCCGATTTATATGCTGCTGCCTGCTCCAACGTGAGCCGGTCTTCTATTTCTACGCGTTCCGAATACTTTTTCAGCCAATCAACTGCAAAAAATTTCACATCAGAGAGTAGCGTAGCCTTGCTATGATCATCACAGATAAAACGCAACTCCTCGCTGCCCTTATCTCGAAACATAGCAAAACTCAATCCCTGCCTTATTGCATTGTTGATTGCGGATTTATGTAGCGTAGTAAATATCATAGGTTTATGTTTTATTCTTCAACTTCCGCAATCAACTCAAATGGCATTGCGTCAACAATTTTCACATTATAGAATTCACCTTTTGTCAATTCGTGGCCGGTTTTACGCACCAAGACTTCAGGGTCTACCTCAGGCGAATCATATTGCGAGCGACACACATAGTAGTCGTCATTTTCGCTATCACAAATAACTTGAAGGGTTTGACCTACTTTCGACTGATTGCTTTCAAGAGCCACTTCCTCTTGCAATGCCATGATCTCATCGAGACGTTGTTGCTTAACTTCCTCGCTGATAGAATCCTCGAAATTATTAGCCGCATACGTGTCATCTTCACTGCAATAAGCAAATGCACCCATACGCTCAAACTTCTGCTCAAGCACAAATTGCTTAAGCTCCTCAAATTCTTTTTCTCCCTCGCCGGGGAAACCAACCATGAGAGTTGTACGTATATGTATGCCGGGCACTTCACGGCGTATACGTGCTAACAATTCGCGTGTCTCTTGTCCATTTATGTGACGACGCATATTCTTGAGCACAACATCACTTGAATGTTGCAATGCAATGTCTAGATATTTGCACACATTATCATACTTTGCCATCACGGGCAACACATCATACGGGAATTGTGCCGGATATGCATAGTGCAATCGTATCCACTTCACACCATCAACTTGAGCCATCTTTTCAACAAGCTCTGCTAATGCTGACTTTCCGTAGATATCCGTGCCATAGCTTGACAAATCTTGTGCTATAACATTAAATTCTTTCACTCCTCGCGCAACAAGTGCTCGAACTTCATCCAAAATATCTTCAATCGGGCGCGAAACGTGACGACCGGTAATCAAAGGTATTGCGCAAAAAGCACAAAAACGATTACAGCCCTCCGATATTTTTATATATGCATGGTGTCTTGCCGTAGTAATCACACGGTCATACTTTGCCGTTGCCGGATTTGCCTTCGCTATATCTCCGGCAAGCCCAACCCAGTCAAATTTACCATACCAACGGTCAACTTCCGGAATTTCCGCCTCCAGCTCCTTACGATAGCGTTCTGACAGACATCCCATCACATTAACATGCTTCACCTTACCTTCTGCTTTGGCTGCAACGCATTGCAAAATCATTTCTATCGACTCTTCTTTTGCGTCGCCTATAAATCCGCAGGTGTTAACCACGACTTCCTCAGCCGAAAGTTCCGACGGATTATGCTCTACCTCAAAGCCGGTGTTTTCAAACAATTTTATCACACGCTCGCTATCAACAAGGTTTTTTGAGCACCCCATTGTTATTACGGCAATCTTCTTCATATAATTCATTTACGAGTATTGAACAATGACTCTGCAAACTCTTGTCGATTAAATACTTGCAAGTCATTTATTCCTTCACCTAATCCAATATATTTTACAGGAATCTTAAATTGGTCGCTAATACCTATCACAACCCCACCCTTTGCTGTGCCATCGAGCTTTGTTACAGCCAAATGTGTCACCTGGGTAGCAGCTGAGAACTGACGCGCTTGCTCAAACGCATTTTGTCCGGTAGAGCCATCCAATACCAACAACACCTCGTTGGGTGCTCCGGGTATCACGCGTTCCATCACGCGCTTAATCTTCGACAACTCGCCCATAAGAGCCACTTTGTTGTGCAAACGACCGGCAGTGTCTATAATAACCACATCGGCGTCCGATGCTACAGCCGACGAGAGCGTATCAAACGCCACCGCTGCAGGGTCTGAGCCAAGTTGTTGTTTCACAATAGGCACATCGGCACGTCTTGCCCACTCTTCCAACTGCTCAATAGCGGCAGCACGGAATGTGTCGGCAGCGCCAAGCACCACTTTATTTCCGGCTTGCTTGAATTGGTGTGCAAGTTTACCTATGGTAGTAGTTTTACCAACACCATTTACACCTACCACCATAATCACATACGGCTTACCGGTTTTGGGCACCGTGAAATCGGCAGAAACATCTTCCGTGCCGTTTTCAGTCATCAATGCTGATATCTCTTCATATAAAAGCTGATTTAATTCATCAGTACCAACATACTTATCACGGGCAACACGCTCTTTGAGTCGGTCTATTATTTTGAGTGACGTTTCGATACCCACATCTGATGTGACAAAAATTTCCTCGAGCTCATCAAGAAAATCCTCATCTACTTTTGATTTGCCTACTGCAGCACGTTTTATTTTCTCAAAAAAACCTTGTTTGGTCTTTTCAAGACCTTTATCTAATGTTTCTTTCTTGTCTTTAGAAAAGAAGCTGAAAAATCCCATATTCGGAAACGATTTTATACATTACTTAATATTACGCAAAGTTACGAATAATTCAGTGATTATAAAATTAATTTTGTAATTTTGTTGCTGATATGCAAACTACTGATAAAGCAATATGCCGCGAACTTGCCGACTTACTGGTCAAACACGGCATCAAAGACGTTATTCTTAGCCCGGGCACGCGCAATGCCCCCCTAATTATGGCAGTGACTCGCAACAACTTGCTACGTCACCGTGTGGTTATTGATGAGCGTAGCGCTGCGTTCATAGCCTTGGGCATAGCCACTCAAAGCCGCATGCCCGTAGCATTGATATGCACATCCGGCACTGCCATGCTCAACTATGCTCCGGCCATAGCTGAAGCCTTCTATCGCGAAATTCCTTTGATTGTTATTTCCGCCGACCGCCCCGAAGAATGGATTGATCAAGACGATTGCCAAACCATACACCAAAGCGGTGCTTTCGGTAAGCTAGTAAAACAATCATTCAATATTGATGCCGAAAACACAGCTCCGGCAAAGCAATGGATGGCAAACCGGCAATTAAACGATGCCATCATCTGCGCTTCAAACGGCAGAAAAGGTCCCGTGCATATAAACATACAACTCGATGCTCCTCTCACAAACACATGCGAAGATCCCAACTCTGACTTCCGCAAGATTGAGTGCATAATTGCCGAACCAACCATTAGCACCACACAGGCTCGCGCTATCGCCGCCGAGCTTGCTGCACCATGTAAAGTACTAATTGCCGTAGGCTTTAATAGCCCCGACCAAAAGCTCAACAGAGCACTTTCTCGGCTTGCTCAAATGCCAAATATTGCTGTTATTGCCGAAGCTCAATCAAACGTTCACAACGTGAGTGCCATATACAACACCGAAAGCATTTTCAGCATACTCACCGACAATGAACGTCAAGCGCTTGAGCCCGACATTGTTATCACAATCGGCGGCTCAATACTTTGCCAAACATTCAAAAATTGGCTTCGAAAATTGCCAAACCTCCGACACTGGCACGTTGGCGTGCGCGGCTCGTCTACCGACTGCTTTAAGCATCTTGAAAAGCGCATAGAGCTACCGGCTCAATCGTTCATGCCACAGCTCGCTTCCGGCATGCAAATATACAAATGCCTCGAATCAAACTATGCCGAATTATGGGCCAATGCATCAGCCAAAGCTCAAACCAAACACGACTCATTTGTAGCCCAAACACCCTGGTGCGACCTCAAAGCAATAAACAAGGTAATAACATCGATACCCGGCAAATGCAACTTGCAAATCAGCAACGGCACTGCCGTGCGCTATGCACAGCTATGCCAATATCGGCACATACACCGCATTGATTGCAACCGTGGAGTGAGCGGCATTGACGGGTCAACCTCCACCGCCATCGGTGCAGCTATGGCTTATAGCGGCATGACCGTACTTCTAACCGGCGACATGAGTGCGCAATATGACCTCGGCGCTCTAGCCACATCAAACATCCCAGCCCAATTTCGCATGATAGTAATTAGCAACGATGGCGGAAGCATATTTCGTTTCATCAAGCCAACATCATCGCTGCCGGAATGTAACGAATGTTTCGCCGCCAATGTGCGCCTTCCGCTCAAGCAACTTGCCGACGGCTTCAACTTCAACTATTTTGAAGCTTCAAACGAAACTCAGCTCAATGAAGCTCTCCATAAGTTCTTTACACCGTCTGACAGCCCGGCTATACTAAACATCATCACTTCAGGTGACACCAGCGCTGAAATTTTCAGAAAATACTTAACCCGATATAAAAACAACTAAATTTTTAAGATATGACTCGCGATTGGAAAACCATCAAAGAATACAGCGACATCTTATTCCAGTTCTACAACGGAATCGCTAAACTAACAATCAACCGCCCCGAAGTTTACAACGCTTTTCGTCCACAAACAAACGCTCAAATGCTCGACGCAATGAGCTACTGCCGCGACCATAGCGACGTAAAAGTCATCGTTCTCACCGGCACCGGCGACAAAGCATTTTGCTCAGGCGGCGACCAAAACTACAAAAGCCGCGGCGGATATCGCGACGAAGACGGCACTCCACGCCTAAACGTGCTCGACCTCCACAAAGCAATTCGCTCAATCACAAAACCCGTTATCGCCATGGTCAACGGCTATGCCATTGGCGGCGGCAACGTGCTCAACGTGGTTTGCGACCTCTCAATCGCCTCAGAAAACGCTATCTTCGGTCAAACAGGGCCCAAAGTTGGCAGCTTTGATGCCGGTTTCGGATCTTCTTACCTCGCTCGCTGCGTAGGCCAGAAGAAAGCACGCGAAATCTGGTTCCTATGCCGCCAATATTCTGCAGCTGAAGCTCTCGAAATGGGCATGATCAATAAAGTTGTGCCTTTTGATAAGCTCGAAGACGAAGTAGTTGAATGGTGCGAAACAATCATGAAACGCAGCCCGTTTGCCATCCGCATGATTAAACGCGCCCTCAATGCTGAGCTTGATGGCCAACACGGTCTAATGGAATTTGCCGGCGACGCAACTCTCATGTATTACCTCATGGATGAAGCTCAAGAAGGCAAAAACGCTTTCCTCGAAAAGCGCGACCCCGACTTCGACCAATTTCCTCAATTCCCGGGCTAATATGCTTTGCGCAAGTTGGATACCTTATCGTCTAAATTTTAAATTTGAAGCGCGTACATCACGCGCTTCAATGACGTATAAGGATACTTATTTCATAAAAGTTTGGCATAGTGAGCATCCTGAAATCATCGGTTTAGGCGAATGTGCCCTTTTTAAAGGCCTTAGCAAAGAAGACGACAATACTTATGAGCAAAAGCTCAACGAGCTATGCCAAAATCCTCAATCCGTTGCCCCGCAAAACAGCTCAATACGCTTCGGATTTGAAACTGCCTTGGCCGATCTAAACAACGGCGGACTTGGCATCATCCGCCCCAATTGCCAATGGATTAAAGGCAATGTTGGCATACCAATCAACGGCCTAGTGTGGATGGGAGACAAAGACTTAATGGCTCAACGCATAGAGCAAAAACTTGCTGAAGGGTTCAAATGCCTAAAACTCAAGATTGGAGGCATCGACTTCAACGACGAAGTTTCGCTCATCAAGTATATACGCCAACGTTTCAGCGCTGACACACTCGAACTTCGGCTCGATGCCAACGGCGCTTTCACCCCCGACAACGCTCTCAATCGTCTAGACACTCTATCAAAATTCGGCATCCATTCTCTTGAACAGCCAATAAAAGCCGGACAACTTGAAGCCATGGCTAATATCTGCAGTAATTCGCCAATCAAAATTGCTCTCGACGAGGAACTTATTGGCGACACGTCAGCTGAATTCAAAAGCGAAATGCTCAACTTTGTGCGTCCTCAGTACATCATCCTCAAGCCTGCCCTTTGCGGCGGTTTAAGCGGCGCCGACAATTGGATAAATGCCGCCGAGAAGCTCAATATTGCCTGGTGGGCTACTTCAGCGCTCGAGTCAAACATCGGACTTAATGCCATAGCACAATGGGTGAGCGACAAGCACACATCAATGCATCAAGGTCTCGGCACCGGCGAGCTATACCACAACAATATCGAATCGCCAATCACCCGCAACGGCAGTAAACTCTACTACAATCCGGCCATTTCTCGCGCTGAAATCATAAAAGATGTAAAAATTAAAAATTTCATTCGTCAATAACGCGAATCTTAATTCGCAAGAACATCAACACTTTAAATAGCACAACGCAAGTATTTGCGCCAACTCTGCTATTTTCAATCGCCGCCCGACTATTGCACAGTTCAAAAATTATTTCTAACTTTGCATCGCAAACGACAGAAAACGATTCACGTTTAGTCACCTTGGAGAGATGGCAGAGTGGTCGATTGCGGCGGTCTTGAAAACCGTTGAAGGTAACACTTCCGGGGGTTCGAATCCCTCTCTCTCCGCTAAAAGAGCTAAGTCGCTAAGACTTGGCTCTTTTTGCGTTTAGCA
>CAZGAN010000053.1:0-12014 GCA_964523655.1 uncultured Bacteroides sp. | reverse complement strand
TATAAAATACGGCTCTACATGTATAACACATAGAGCCGTAAAAAGGTTAACAACCAGGTGATTATTTCACAATGATTTTTCTAACATTATCGCTAACGCGAACAATGTAAACACCCGGCATTTGCAGGATTGCAGAGCCATTTGCACGTGTCACGAGAGCACCTTGCAAGTTGTAAACTTCGATAGTGCCATTGGCTGTGATTGTGCGAGCATTGACGTTGAAATTGTCTGCAATAGCGACATCTGATACGCCATCAACACTCTTGTTTGCCACAGCAAACGAATAGAGCGTGTAAGTAACTTCGTCAACAGTGATTGGGCGCAGTGAGAAATAGTATGCGCCGGTTGTTTGCGCGCTATAGTCTATATTGGCTGTTGCCTTTTTGCCTTTTTCTTTTAGGCTGGCAATAAGCTCAAACTCAGATGGGTTATCAACAGTTGATGCATATACGCCAAGTGCGTTTTCTGTGCCGATAGGATTTGAACTGAGGAATGGATTGATAGCATAGTCAACGGTGATGGTGTAGTTATTATCAGCAGCCAAGTGCAAAGCCGGAGCTTCGAAGTAGCTGGTTGTTTTCAAGACGCCGCTCCAATCATTGTATTCGCTGACGCTATAGTAAGTGCCCGTATCGTCGGTAGTCTTTGACCATTGACCGATATTTGAAGTGGGGTGATAGCGATACCACTCACCATCGTTATTTTCAAAGTCAGACTTGTAGGCTGCGTCACCATAGCCAACGCTGATGCCATAATCTGGTTTCTTGATTGTTATATCGTCAATAGCAATGTATCCGGAATTTTCAGTTGAGGTATTTTTCACGCCAACATAGTAGTATCCGGCTTGGTCGACGGTGAATGTGCTAAGTTCTTTTTGCGCGTAGTAGCTTGTATTGATAAGGTCTTTGCCTTCATACAACAGTTTGGTCATCTTCGCAACCTCGGGAGCAGTGCCAAGATAGATTGATACATTCTTTTTGTATGAGTCAGTTGGGCCACCGGGGGTTGTGCGCCAGAAGAAGCTGAATGAGTATGTGCCGGGCTCAAGATATAGCTTGTGCAATATAGACCAATCACCATTGGTTTGATCGGAAGCTTTACCCGACATATATAGAGAGGCATATCCGTTGTACACGCCGAGTGATGAAAGTTCCCATTTGCCGCCGAGCATCACAGCATATTCATCGTTTTCATCCTCAAATCCGGCAACATAAGGCACTGTTTTCACGTCGAGCACGTGAATATTGGGTATTTGAGTTGAGTTGTTTCGTGTGTCAGAGTCTGAATCGTGCGATACAAAAGCAGATATTTGATATACACCGCTATCAGAGAGGTTCAACTTTTTATTGAAAGTGTATTGCTCAATTTGACCGGCAGGTATATTGTCAATCACTTCAGAAGCGCTATAAACCACATCATCAGAGCCTTCAATACCTACGTTATAACCAACTTTTACGTTGCTCAGATTGCTCACTCCACCATTAACAACTGTTACTGTGACAGTTGCGTCGTCAACGCTGTATGCTGCTTCGGCAGCCGAACATGTTGCATCGGCAATAAACACCTCGTTGGCATGGTCAACTTTGAAGTCGTCAACATAAAACTCTTCGTATCCGCCGTCAACATGCACAGCAACGTAATATGTGCCGACAGATGTTGGCTTCACTATGCCTGAGAAATAGCTGAGATAAGTGGCTGCATCGTCGAATGAGTCAATACAAATGCCGTTTGCATCTATTTCTTCGGGGTCTATACTTTGGGCAAGATACACTGATACGCGTGCTCGCGACGAACTATTGTTGGCATTACCATAGTAGAATGAAACGCGAGCCACATCGGTTGATGTGAATTTGAGAGCCGGTGAAATAAGCCAGTCGTTTTGCTCGGTTGAGTTGAAAGCATTGAGAAGCATGATATTGTCGCCATCCCAAGCATACTCATCAGAAATGCCCCAATAAGTCATATTATTATCAGGGTTAGCAACTGTCCAGCGAGCAACGTCATCATCATTTTCGAAGCTATCAGACCACGGCAAAGCGAGCGGAGAATAAACGCTTATGGTTGAAGTGGCTTTATTGTTTGCCGTATTGCTATCGGTTGATATGTTTGCCTCAACGGTCAACTGATAATCGCCCACCGATGACGGGATGGTAACTTTTGTTGGGAAGGTATAAGTCACACTTTCGCCTGACTTGATAGCATCAATCACTGCCGAAGCGGTGCTGCTGCCAAGCGAGAAATTCACCGGCACGTTCACGGCATCGCCACCACCGTCGTTGCTGAATGTGGCAGTCACGTTGTAGCTACCGCCAACCACACTACCCTTCGGCGAAAGAATTTCTTTCACAGCGATATCGGGAGTCGATGCAGCTTTATATATATGTACTAACGGCAACGTTACTTGCTCATTCTTGCTCATGCCCGACAATGAGAAGCCGAGAAGATAGTCATCTTCTTGCTTAATCTCAAACACGAGCGTATTGAGCGTTATATCTTCGACTGATTGAGCTAGAACTTTTGAGGCGATGGGCGAGCCATAATCGCCAACCGATTTAAAGGCGTACAAGTCGAGTTGAGCCGTTGCACTCGATGAAGTGTAGCCAAAGTCAACGGAATAAACACCGGGAGCCAAATGATAACTGTTGGCAGTGTATAGGTAAGCAGGAGCTCCGGCTTCGGTATAAATCCATGAAGAGTAATCTTCAAAGTAAGTCCAGCCGGCAGGCTTACGAACGGAGCCAGAGAGCGTGCTTACTAAATCAGCCTGAGAGTCTGACGGAGTGGCAGGAAGTTCACCTTTTCCGGCTATTGTCACACTGCGAGTTAATATGTTGTTGGCTGTAAATACATCATTATCAACCGACGCATTCACCACAACAGTGTGAGCTCCGGCAGTGGTAAAGTTCGGACTTTCAGAGAATGTGTAGTCACAACTTTCACCGTGGCGGAGAGCCTTGCTCACTGTCTCACTAACAGTTTTATTATCGTCAATGGTATAGCTTGCAACGAATGAGTTCACATCATTACCATAGTTTTTCACGGCAATGCTAAGCGGCTGAGTTTGCACGGTGCCGCTGGCGAATTCTGATGCTGATGAAAGAACCACATCGTAAGCGGGAGTATTGTCAACCACCACGTTGTCAAGATAGAGCTTTTGGGTAATCATGCTTGAAGCCGTTTCGTGCAGCTCTTCGTTGTAGTTTCTGAACGCCACATAAACAGTTTTGCCACTATATTTTGATAAGTCAACGCATATTTGGCGCCATGTGCCCAAGCCTTCGCCAACATCAACAAACACCTCATCGGTGAAGTCGGCAGCATCAGTTCCGGTGGTAGAGATTAGCACCGAGAACTTTGCCTTTTGTGCGGCAGAGAGATTTACATTACTATTGTATGCGAGGTTAAATGAGTAGTAGAATTTCAAGTATGACGTGCCCGTGAGCGACAATGCCGGTGAAATCAGCCACGAGTCAGGACTTACTTTCGACATTACAGAGATGCCGCCGGTGGTTGACATAGCAACATTCGTACCGGCATCAGTAGGCACAGCAATACGGTTTGATGTGAAATCGGCAAGAGTAGAATAGTCTTCAAGCGACCACACACCTTTTGTGCATCCTTGAGCAGAGCGCACGATCCAAGATTGAGGAAAAGCAGAGTCTTCAAAACTTTCAGACAAGACAGCGGCATGCGCTGCTATTGGCATTGAGGCAAGAAGAACGGTGCCAAATATAACATTTTTCATGCTGATATGTTTTGTATTTATAATGCTACAAATTTAAAGTAAATATTGTAAAATCACAAAACTTTTTCTGATTTCATTAAATTAATTTGGAAAATTGACAGATAATAGCTAAGTTTGCGCATCGGATGTAAATAAATAAAAATATTAACCACACACAAATATCAAGTTTATGACAAAAAATCTACTTCTTACCGGCGCTGTAGCGCTGTCAACACTTGTCATGATGGGACAAAATTTTGAAAGCCCGAAATCTCTCGCAAAGATGGAGATGTTGCCCGGCACACAAAAGCCCACCATTGAAAGTATCGTTAAAAATGCCAAATCACAACGCAAAGCTCCGGCAGCCAAAGCCAACGAAAAAGTAACAACACTCGATTGGCGCATGGGTGGAGACCCGTACACCGCCTTATATGCGGGTATGGAAAAAGGCTACACCGACTACGGATTCATGTATGTTGATGCTGAAACAGCAACACGTTTGGCAGGTTGCAAAATATCAGCACTCAAATTCACCAACGGTATCTATTATGTAGGTGTGCTCAACAAGATTACCGCTTACTTGACAGAAGATATTGCCGGCGACCCGATTTTTAAAGAGCAAAAGAAAGTCGCCTCATCTTCATACAATAGTAGCACATACGAAATTACATGGAATAGCAACGAATTTGATTTATCAGAGCCTTACACCATTAAAGCCGGACAAGGTTTTTACGTTGGTTTCTCATATAATGAAGTATCTTCATCTAGTAACTACAACTACGTTTATGCGATTGACTATCAACCCACCGATAAAGTCTACGGATTTTTAGCCGGTCGCAGTGAGACAACTGCAACACTTGCTGAGACTGATTTTTACAACTACACTCCGTACTACGGATGTTTGCCTATTTCAATCACAATTTCAGGTGACAACATTCCTCAACAAGATGTAAGTGTTATTGATATTGCGACCGAAACATACGGAAAAGTAAACGAAGATTACCCCGTTCAAGTGCTATATCGCAACTCCGGTGCTCAACCTGTTAGCTCAATAGGCGTGAAATACGGAATTGAAGGCGAAACAGAAACTGACAAAACAGTTGATTTCACAGACGGTACTCTTGCTTACGGTGAATACGGTGTTCTCACAACAACAGCAAATTCAAGCAAAACCGGTCACATCACATTCAATTTTGAAGTTAATAGCGTGAACGGTGTGGCTGATGAATATCCCGCCGATAACAGTATTTCAGTATCGAATATTGTTTGCAGTGAAACTTATCCTCGCAACGTGTACTGCGATGAATTCACCGGCACATGGTGCGGATGGTGCCCTCGCGGCTACGAAGGCATGGAATACATGAGAAAAACTTATCCTGACCGCTGGATTGGTGTTGCCGTTCACTATAATGATGAAATGACAGTTGAAGACCTTTCTGAAGTTTACGACTTGTTGACGCAAGTTGACGGATTCCCCGAATGTATGATCGACCGCAAGAGCGACTATTTGGTAGACGCAAGCCAAGAATACATGGAATATCTTTATGGAGTTGAGCTCGAAGATGATGTGCCCGGCAAAATCAGTGTAACAGCAAGTCACGATGATGAAAACATTTATGTCACATCAACATCTGAAGTTTCACTCGATTTGAACGCTGACGAGATAACTATTGAGTACATAGTCAAAGAAGACAACGTAGGTCCATACGACCAATTGAACTACTACGCCCCCGTTTACGAATTAGGCTACGAACTAAACGGCTGGGAAAATCTAGACCAATATGTTGAGATTATGTACAACGACGTGCTTCGCGCTCGCAAAGTGTTTGAAGCTCCTTTTGCATCAGGCATGCAAAGTAAAAAAGCTGCCACTCACACAGCAACAATCAGCATTCCTGACGAGGTTAAGATTGATGACACCAACGTTGTTGCACTCCTCGTTTATGTACCAACAGGTGAAGTGTTGAATGCAGCAGTCACAAAAGAATATGCCGGAGTAAACGATATTATCGGCAATCAAAAAGTCGGCATCAACGTGACAAACGGTTCGCTTTCAGTTGATGGCAACGCTGAAGTCTACTCAATTTCAGGACAACGCGTAGCATCACTCAAAAATAATGCAATCAGTTTGCCGGCAGGACTTTACATAGTTCGCGCTAACGGCAAAGCTACAAAAGTTCTCGTTAAATAACGACCTCCCAACATAACACATTTTTTTGATTCACAAATTGCCCCGTTGAGCACAGCTTGACGGGGCAATATATTTATAGCACTTGCACGTGTGCAAAATAACGGCTATATTTGCGAAACAATCTTATTTTTAAACGCAATTATCATGGCTCATAAAACATACACATTTAAAGGATTGGCTATTTGTGCAATCAGTGTTTGCTCAATTAGCAACGGGGCTTTTGCAAAAGACTTAGTGCTTAAATATGACAGTCCGGCACAATTTTTTGAGGAAGCTCTTGTCACCGGAAACGGCGGGCTTGGCGCAACAATATATGGCGGCACAGAGGTTGACCGCATATCGCTAAACGATATCACGCTGTGGACAGGCGAACCGGAGACTAACACCTTCAACCCCGATGCATACACACATCTCAACCGCGTGAGAAAATTGCTTTATGGCGAAGACTACACCGGGGCCGAGACTGAGATGAAGAAAATGCAAGGGCATTACAGTCAGAACTATCAGCCTCTCGGCAACCTCCGCATCTCTTACGAGCAAAACGGCGAGGTGCAAAACTATGCACGGTCGCTCAACATAAGCAACGCCACTGCACAGACATCATACACTCGAGGCGGCAAAAAATTTGAAGCTAAATATTTTGTATCGGCACCCGATTCAGTTATCGTGATATATCTCAAATCAGAATCGGCAATAAATGCAACACTTCGCTTTGACTCTTTGCTTCCCCACTCTGTTTCTGCCACTAAAAACGGCATTGATGCAACCGGATATGTGGCTTATACGTCACTGCCATCGTACGTGGGCTTATCAAACGAGAACGACCGATTCAAGTACGACCCCGAACGCGGCACACACTTCAACACTGCAATACGCGTCAAACCGATAAACGGCGGCACGGTAAAGACATACGACACCGGCGACTTGAAGCTCGAAGGCTGCAACGAAGTGGAAATTATTATCGCCAATGCCACCAGCTTCAACGGATTTGATAAAGACCCGGTGAAAGAAGGCAGAGACTATGTGGCAATATCGCACCGCATAGCCGATAAAGCTCTCAGTCGCGACTATAGCAACATATTAGCTGACCATATTGCCGACTATCAAACGCTATTTAACAGAGTGCAGCTAAACCTTGGCGAGACTGACAGCGAGATAGCAGCGCTAACCACCGACAAGCAGCTTTTGAAGTACAGAGACTTCAGCACATTTAATCCGGAATTAGAGGCACTATATTTTCAATATGGCCGCTATCTGCTTATTTCTTGCTCGCGCACAAAAGGTGTGCCAGCAAACTTGCAAGGCCTTTGGAACGAGTCAATATTGCCACCGTGGAGTTGCAACTACACAAGCAATATCAATCTTGAAGAAAACTATTGGCCGGCTTGCACAACCAACCTCAGCGAATTGCAAATGCCACTTCTCGACTTTATCACCAACCTGCAGACAACAGGCGCGGAAAGCGCAAAAACATACTGCGGAGTGAACAACGGCTGGATGCTGGCTCATAACACTGATATTTGGGCTATGACTTGTCCCGTTGGCATGAAAGGCGGAGACCCGTCGTGGGCTAACTGGTATCTTGGCAGCGCTTGGGTAGCCACTCATATTTGGGAACAATACTCATTCACCGGCGACCGCGCAATGCTCAAAAAATACTATCCGGCTCTGAAGGGCGCAGCCGAATTTTGTCTTAACTGGCTCACCGAATACAAAGGCGAACTTGTGACAGCTCCGGGCACTTCTCCCGAAAATAAATTTAAAGACAGCAAAGGTAACACCGTGGCAAGTGGCTACGGCACAACTGCTGACTTGGCTATGATCAGAGAGTGTTTGATTGATGCGGTCAACGCAGCAAATACGCTAAACACCGACAAAGCATTTGCTTCAAAAGCACAAAAAGCACTCAAAAAACTGCATCCCTACAAAATTGGCAGCAAAGGCAGCTTGCAAGAGTGGTATAACGACTGGGAAGAGTCAGAACCCACACACCGTCATCAATCGCATCTTTTTGGCTTATATCCCGGTCACCACATCTCAGTAGCCACTACTCCGGAGTTGGCAAAAGCATGCGCTCGCACGCTCGAATTGCGCGGCAATGAGACTACCGGCTGGAGCTCAGGCTGGCGCATAAATTTGCAAGCACGTCTTGGCGATGCCGAAAAAAGTTACTACGTATTTCGCAAACTGCTGAGCTACATTAGCCCCGACAACTATCGCGGCAAAGACGCTCTGCGTGGCGGTGGCACATATCCAAATTTACTCGACGCTCACTCTCCATTCCAAATTGACGGCAACTTTGGCGGCACTGCCGGCATAGCCGAAATGCTCATGCAATCAACCAACAGCTCTATCACCTTGCTACCTGCCCTACCCGACAATTGGAAAGGCGAAGGAAGCGTTAGCGGGCTGTGTGCTCGCGGTGGTTTTGAAGTCGCATTTTCATGGAAAGACGGCAAAATTGTTTCAGCGCAAATAAGTAGCAAAAATGGCGGTAAAACCACTTTAACCTACAACGGCATCACCACAAAAATCAACCTCAAACCCGGCGAAACAAAACAAATAAAATAGCATAAATATGCTCCACATATAACCACACAATTATGGTTGTGAATAGGCTGCACCGCTCAAAAGTGCAGCCTATTTTTATGAGTGGAGTCTGCGATAAACGTTTTTTTTGCGTAAAATTCTTATTTAGTGGGTGTAAATAGCTAATTTTTATGTACCTTTGCAAGCGAAACAAACAACCATTTATTGATGCGCTGTAAAACATTTATTACCATTTTCACCGCGTTGTTTGCTTGCTTCAATATGCTCGGCAGCAGCAACGTTGACTACACAAAATACGTAAATCCCTTTATCGGTACCTTGGGCGGCGGAAACACATATCCCGGTGCTCAAGCGCCTCATGGTTTGGTGCAATTAAGTCCTGACAACGGTTTGCCGGGATGGGACCGTATTGCCGGATATTATTACCCCGATAGCACTATTGCCGGGTTCAGCCACACCCACCTCAGTGGCACCGGAGCAGGCGATTTATATGACATTTCTTTTATGCCTGTAACCAAGCCTCTGACCATTGCCGAGGCTCCGCTTGGCATACATTCAAAGTTCTCTCACAAGAGCGAAATTGCATACGCCGGATACTACAAAGTGCATCTCGACGACTACAATATTGACGTTGAATTGACCGCTACCGAGCACGTGGGATTACAGCGCTACACTTGCCAAAGCGACTCAATGAGCGTGATTCTAAACCTCGAAAAAGCCACCAACTGGGACCACACCGAGGGCGTGAAAATCGAGGTCATTGACTCTGTGACAATCTGCGGTTATCGCTTCAGCGATGGCTGGGCTCACAACCAAAAAGTGTGGTTTGCCACTCGCTTTTCTAAGCCGTTTGTAAGCGTAGAATACAACAAACCGAACGGTGGAATAGCAACGTTCAACTTTATTGAAGTAAATAAAGATAACTTAGTAGTTGCCACTGCATTATCAAGCACATCTTGCGCTAATGCTTTAAAGAATTTATCTAATGAGCTACCAAACAATAAAGTAGACTTTGATGCAACTTTAAAGATTAGTACTGATAAATGGAATAAAGAGCTGGGTAAAATAGAGATTGAAACAGCCGATAATGACATGCGTACAATCTTCTATACATCACTATACCACTGCTTATTAGCACCAGTAATTTATAGCGATACTTCAAATGAATATCTAGGCCCTGACGGCAAGGTGCACAAAGGCATAAATAACACTGTAACTTATAGCACATTTTCACTCTGGGACACATACCGCGCAGCACATCCGCTCTACACCATTATTGAGCCGAAACGCGCAGGCGAAATGGCTCAGTCGCTTGTTGAATTTTGTCGTCAATTTGGTCGCATGCCGGTATGGAATATGTGGGCATCGGAGACCGATATGATGATAGGTTACCACTCAGTGCCGGTAATTGTTGATGCAATATTTAAGGGCATCTACAAACCCGATCTAAACGATGTGCTCAACTTGTGTGTGGCAACAGCTACCAAAGACGACTATCGCAGCATCGGTGCATACCGCAAATACGGATACGTGCCTTGCGATGTTGACTCAGGTTGGTCAATGTCGAAGACACTTGAATATGCTTACGACGACTACTGCATTTCATTGCTTGCCGAGAAAGCCGGCAACAAATCAATAGCAAAAGAATTTGCTCGCAGAGGCAAGTTCTACAAAAACACATTCAACAAGCGCACCGGATTTATGCAGCCGCGTTTGTCGAACGGTGAATTCATAAAAGATTTCAATCCGCTTGCTTATACTGAAGACGTTTGTGAAAGCAACTCATGGCACTATCTTTGGTCGGTGCAACAAGACATTGACGGACTGGCAAAGCTCATGGGCGGATACAAAAAATTTGCCGAGCGACTCGACACATTTTTCACGCTTGAAGACAATAGCATTGAGTTGCCATTATTCAGCACCGGAATGATTGGACAATACGTGCATGGCAACGAGCCTTCGCACCACGTTGCATATCTCTATAATTATGCCGGACAACCAAAGAAAACTCAATACTACGTTGACCGCATCATGCGCGAACAATATAAAAATGCGCCTGAAGGATTATGTGGCAACGAAGATTGCGGACAAATGTCGGCATGGTACGTGTTCAGCGCACTCGGATTTTATCCTGTTGACCCCGTGTCAGGAGAATATCAAATAGGGACTCCTCTTTTCACAAAAGCAACTATACACCTCGATAATGGCAAAACTTTCACAGTGAAAGCGCCAAAACGCGATGCCAAAAACTTGTATATCGACAGCATGACGCTCAACGGCAAAGCATTGAGTCGCTATGCAATCAAACACAGCGACATCATGAACGGTGGAGAGTTGCTCTTTAATATGACTACACAAAACTAAAAACGATAGAATAAATTGCAAAACGAAATTCACTAAAATTATTCAATACGTGTATATGGAAACAAATCAAGCTCAAATGCCTTGGCAAGACCGTCCGGAAGGCTGCAAAGAACCTATGTGGCGCTTTAGCGAAAACCCCATCATTGATCGCTACCACATCCCCACATCAAACAGCATATTCAATAGCGCTGTTGTGCCTTTTGAAGGTGGCTATGCAGGTGTTTTCCGCTGCGACAACCGCGCCGTTCAAATGAACATTTTCGCAGGCTTCAGCAAAGACGGTTTGAATTGGGAAATCAACCACGAACCAATCGAATTTAAAGCCGGCAACACCGACATGATTGAATCGGCTTATAAATACGACCCACGTGTAACTAAAATCGGTGATAAATACTGGATCACATGGTGCAACGGCTACCACGGCCCCACAATCGGCATCGGCTACACCTACGATTTCAAAGAATTTTTCCAATGCGAGAACGCATTTTTGCCCTTCAACCGCAACGGCGTGCTTTTCCCCGAAAAAATCAACGGCAAATATGCAATGCTCAGCCGCCCCAGCGACAACGGCCACACACCGTTTGGCGACATTTGGTTGAGCTACAGCCCCGATATGCGCTACTGGGGTGAGCACCGTCACGTGATGGGTCCCACACCTTTCGAAGATAGCGCATGGCAATGCACCAAAGTTGGAGCCGGCGCAGTGCCCATCCGCACTGAAGAAGGCTGGTTGCTTTTCTACCACGGTGTAATCACCACTTGCAACGGATACCGCTACGCTATGGGTTCGGCATTACTCGATCTCGAAGACCCCTCAAAAGTGCTCTATCGCACACAGCCCTACTTGCTCGGCCCGGCAGTGTCATACGAACTACAAGGCGATGTGCCCAACGTTGTATTCCCCTGCGCAGCGCTTCACGATGGCGACCGTGTTGCAGTGTACTACGGTGCAGCTGACACCGTTGTGTGCATGGCTTTCGGCTATATTTCTGAGATCATTGCTTTCACAAAAGAAAACTCATTGAAGAAATAACACATAAAAAATCTATCTTGCGAATATATGTGTCACATATCTATTTGTGGCACATATATTTACTTTTATAGCAAGCGAATTGGCCGTATTTTTATCGCAAAAAATTAGGTTAATTCAAACAAAAGTGTTAACTTTGCACTGCAAAAGCAAAA
>CAZGAN010000052.1:8706-12077 GCA_964523655.1 uncultured Bacteroides sp. | reverse complement strand
TAAAATAAATGTGTGGGTGGTGTGGTGGAATATGGAGGTGTTTGTACAGCGGAAGGCTCGTTTTGGGCTTAGAAGAGTAATTTAAGTTTAAAAAAATAAAAAAAAGGTTGCGGGCGAACGTTTTTTGATGGCAGTTGTTAACATCTTAAAGAACAAATTCAGTCTTACTTAAAATTTTATAGACGATATGAAAACGATAATTAAAACGGGAATGGCAATTATAGCCATGACTTCATTTTGGGCATGTAGTTCTTCAGAAAAAAACGATATAGATCCGGAGCAGCCCAATGAAGAAAAAACCGATGAAGAACTGGTGATATTAGCAGAACCGGAGTATATATCAACGATGTCATTAGTGGGCAATGATGCTGCAATAAATAATGGAATAAATAAATTTTCATTCGAATTTTTCAATAAAGTTGCACAGGGTTCAGCCAATGAACAAATTGACGGTGAAAACATTACAGTTTCGCCATTAGGAGCAGCACTGTGTTTAGGATTGCAAGCGAACGCGCTTGATGACAGTGGCACAGCACAATTGGTTGAAATGTTTGGTGCTAAATCGTTAGAAGAATATAACACATATTGTCAAAAGTTGATGCGTTTTCTCCCTTATGACAGATGGAAGAGTAGCGAGCTGATTTTGGCAAATTCGGCTTGGTTATCAAATAAATATACATTTAATCAGACGTTTGAAAATGATTTAAATAATTATTTCAATGCTGAGGTTTATAATGTCGATTTTTCAAGTTCAGCATCGCAAACCAATATGGATTTGTGGTGTTCTAAGAAGACTAAGGGCACAATCAATGAATCGCCGATAAAAATAGACTCAAGCAATTACTATGTATTGTTGAATGCTATGTATTTTAACGCTAATTGGAATGAACCATTTGCGGTTAAAAATACGAAGAATGCTGATTTTTATGGCACTAAAGGCACACAGACGGTTTCTATGATGCATAATACGTTTAACGCACAATATGCAAGTACTGACACTTACCAAGCTGTTCAGGTGCCGTATCAGAATACGAATTATGATATGGTGATTGTATTGCCCGGCGAAGGCGTTGATGTTGTTGACCTTTCTAAATCATTTAATGAGAAAGATTTGAATGAGGCGCTTGATGCTTCTACTTACGAGGTTAGTTTGTCGTTGCCGAAATTTGCGATTGAGCAAAGTCGCGATCTCACGTCAACATTATATAAGTTGGGATACCCCACTAATGCGACGTTGACAAAGGCAGGTATTGTCGGTCTTTCAAATCCGACCATTAGGCAGAATACCTTTACAACAGTTAATGAAGAAGGAACAATTGTTGCAGCAATTACAGGAATAGGAGAAATGACGATGGGCCTATCTGGTGAATCACTTCCAAAAGTGGAGGTTAATGTGAATCGTCCGTTCTTGTTCTTTGTAAGGAATAACGTGACAGGAACGATATTGATGGCCGGTCGCGTGTGCAACATATAATAGCGCGTATTTTCGAAGCGTTGTAACGCACACATAAAAATCAGCCTCCGTTTTAATGCGGAGGCTGATTTTTATATTCAGTGAGCACCATTTCTTATGGCAAGGTTATGGAAAAAGTGGTGAGCGAGTTGGCGGTAGCAAGTGAAAAGTCGGCATTGTGCTTGCGCAATATGTCGGCAATGAGCATCAGACCGAGTCCGCGATCTTGGTTCTTCGTTGAGAAGAATGGAGTGAATAGCTTTGGCGCATTTTCTGCTGAGATGCCGGGACCATTGTCGGTGACACAAAGAGTATGCTCAGCCGTTGAAATAACTATTTCACCGGGGCGTGAGCCTATGCTATCAACGGCATTCTTAACTATATTGACTAACACACGTTCAAACAACATTGCATCAATGTGTGCATATACCGGTTGTTCATATAGGTTGGCGCTAACGGTGATATTTGTTGGTGCCAGATGTTGCAATCCGGGCAGCGCTTCACTCACAAGCACGTTCATATCGGTGCGCACAAGTTGAGCTTGTGGTAACTTCACCACATCGGCATACCCCTTCACAAATAGCCCCAATTTGTTGCAGCTTTCAATCGAACTATGTATCGTTGCCGTGATAAATTTATCGTCAACATGCATGTCTTCAAGCGATTGCAGCACGGATGTCACGCTGCCAAGAGTGTTGTTGACTTCGTGGCCCATGGTGCGCACAATCTTACTGAATATTGCAGTTTCCGCTTTTAAAATTTCATTGGTTAGACGCTCCACTTGATAGAATGAGCGTTTAAAACCGCGCTCCATGAAGTAGCTGCGCGTGCATCTGAAAATTTGCGATTGCCCGGCACGAAAAACCTTCGATTCACCATCTGTGAGAGACGCAAGAACTGTTCGCATCTCATTGCTGCTCATGTTCGCAAAAGCCGGATTCGTTTCTGTTATTTGCCCATCAAAGTTGCATATAGCTATGCCCATTGGCGAAGCTTGTATCACTTTTTGCAAAAAATCGTTTTGCTCGAGGTTTTTCAACCGTTCAGCTTTCATGGTGCCCATAAGGTCATTAAATAAGTGCACCACTTTGTCAGCGTCGGCTTGTCCTACTTCGCGCAGTCGGCTCGAGAAATCCTGTTCACGCAGCAGATATATGCCGTTTTGCACCGTGTGCAGAGGCTTGGCAACGGCATTGTAGGCAAGCACAAAAGTTGTTATCACAGCAAGTGCAGCCACAACCATCCACCACCATTTAAGTCCAAAAGCTATAGTGGCAGCTAGTGCTATGACAGCAACAATTTGTAATGCAAAATATAGTTTGTATCTCATGGTTGTATGCCGTATTTTTCCATGCGACGATATAGCGCTTGGCGAGTGACCCCTAAAGCAGCTGCTACTTGTGTGAGATTGCCGTTACTTTGTTTGAGCGCATCGAGTATCGCTTCTCGCTCCACCTCGTCAAGAGTCTTCAGCTTTTGAGGTTTTGAGGCATCGAGGGTTTTGCGTATTTTGGCAAGAAAATCGCGATTATTCCACGGCTTGGTCACGAAGTCTGCGGCTCCGTAGTTCATGCCCTCAACAGCTAGAGGTATTGTGCCCCAAGCAGAAATAAGTATCACCGGCACTTCCGGTGCTAATATCTTGATTTTTCGCAATATAGCAATGCCTTGTTCGCCGGTAGTGGTTAGCGTGAGGTTCATGTCTAGTATGACGAGTTGCACATTTCCGGCACGCACTGCCGCAAGACAGTCTGCCTCATTAGAGACTGCCTCAAAGTCAAATTTTGCTTGACGCAACATCAGCCCAATTGACTGCCTAATTGCAATATCATCGTCAACAATAAGTATCATTTGATTTGTTTTTTCGTTGCTAAATTACACATTTTTCCCCAATATCCAAAAACTAATTCAACAGACT
>CAZGAN010000052.1:0-8606 GCA_964523655.1 uncultured Bacteroides sp. | reverse complement strand
AGTTTTTTTGTCACAGGTTGACGAGGCGGGCGATGTCGGCATTAATGTTGTCGTGAGCTTGCCAGTCATAGAGAGTGAGTGACCGCAGCTGATACCAATAATTCCAGTACTTATAAAGCTCATTGACGTACTCGCGGCGACTCTCGTCTTTGGTGACTTGTGAGTCGTTGAGGTCTAGTGTGGAAATCTTTCCGATGAGATATGTTTCAACATTTGTGGCATAACGCTTTTGCGCTATTTCGTCTGAACGAACAGCTATGTCAAGCTGTTGTTGCTGATTGGTAAATCGCTCAACAAGCAAAAATATCTCCTGATTAAAGTCCATTTTTTCTCTGCGCAAAGTGCTCTCTGTGACACGACGGTTGCTCTCTGCCACCTTCACTTGACCGCGACGCTTGCCCCAGTCGAGTAGCGGAATTGAAAAACCGATTTGCGCTATCTCATTTGCCTTAAGTCGATTGTATGCTGAGTTAAATTGTGTGTCGGTGCCTGTATAACCTATTTGTGCAAATAAGTTTATCTCGCGCAGATTTCCTTTGGCTTTTGCTACTTGATAGTCTGCTTCAAGCTGACGGCGCATCATGTTTTGCGCGAATTTATTGTTGGCAAGCGCCTTCTCCAGTGCATCGGCATAATTTATTTCTACACTTGGCACGGCAGCCGGTATTTGAGGCACAATCTCCACATCTTCATCAAGGTCGAGAAATGTGCGCAACTGAAACATGCTGGCCTTTAGCGTGCTCGTGTAGTCTGTGAGCGATGAGCGGGCTGACAGCACATTGAGCTCCATCTGCAGCAAGTCGTTTTCGCTGATTTGTCCCATCTTTCGCTTTTCTATGGCTACAGCATAGAGTTTCTCTGCATTGTCCAGATTTTGCTGCGCTATGTCTACGTTTTCACGGCTCATGATAAGCGTGAAAAAATACTCAACGGTGAGACGTGCAACATCTTCTGTGGCACTGAGAAATTTTGCCTTAGCCTCTGCATATTTCACCGGCTCTATCTTTGCGTCCCATTTCATGCTGTTGACTCCGAATATGGGCTGGTTGATGGTTATTGCTATTGGTATTGACATGAACCTATTTGATGAGCCTCCGTCAAACTGACGCAGAAAATCGAGCGACGAGTTAAGCGAAATAGTACCTCCGGTGAGTCGCACATTTTGTGTCACCGATAGTTGCCCTTGTGCTTCAAGTGTTTTCGAACGCACAAAGCTATACTCACCGTTCTCGTTCATGTACGATGTGTATTGGTTGGCATACGATGGAGCCGTAGCATTAAACGTCACTTCAGGCAATTGGTCGGCTCTGAAAGTGCGCCACTCCCAGTAGGCAGTGCGCAACTCATCAAGTGCCTCTGCCGCATCCACACTGCGCACGCGTGCCATGTCTATTGCCTCGTCGAGCGTGAGATTAATCTCCCTTGCCGCCAACTTTGACGGCAAAAGGAGAGTAATTATTATTAGTATAAAAAAGCTTCTTATCATTGTTCTTTGAGTGCATTTGCTGGTTCAACTTTCATAGCCTTGCGAGCGGGGAACCAGATGCCGGCAACTATCATTGCGGCAAGAATCAACAAAGTAATTACGTATGCAACGAAGTTTACAGCGTTGTTATCAAATATGAAATTCTCAATTGATGCGCCCACCACGTTGACTAAGTAGAAATATATCGGGGTGAAGATTATTGCCGAAATGAGCAGCATTATCAAGCCCTCGCTGATGAGACGTCTAAATATTTGCCACTGTGTGGCTCCGTTGACTTTGCGCAGTGCAATCTCAGGCACACGTTGCTGTGTGCGGAACCAGAACGAGCCTAGAAAGCCAAGAAACACGGCAACGAGCAAGAACACAGCGCATATCACCATGTTGCGCTCAAAAGTGTCGATGTCGCGTTGGCAGTTCTCGCGCATATCGTCAACCGATGTGAAGTTGGTGACATACACATTGCCTTGCGCCAGGTCTTTTGAATCAAGCGACTCAATAAACTTGCGCCCCATGCCCGGTTTCACTCGCACCACAATTTCATGTGCAAAGTCTCTGGCACGGCTTATGGGACACAATATGCATCCACTAAATGAGCCTTCATAGTCGTCGCGGTTTATAGCATAACATACGTTGCTGACGTAAACAGTTAGAGCTGAGTTGTCGTTGAAAATACACTTTTTGCCTTTAAATGCATAAGGGTTGTATTGATTGCCGGAGCCATCATCTCCGGGAGCGATGATTAATTCGCCCTTTTCAATTGATGTTGCAAGTTGCTCGGTGGTTTCACCTTTTGGCCCGGTGAGGCGAATGAGGCGAGTAAGTTCCGGTGAAAAATAGCGAGTGTTGCCGATATATTGCAGAGTGTCGCCTTCGCTGATTGTAGAGAGTTTGTTGCCATTAAAGTTATGGTTGTAGGGCATAGATGATATGCCGGTGGCAACCATGTCGACATACTGATTTTCGCGTAGCTTGCGCAAAATCACATCTAAATCATCGAAATATTGTTGTTGGTCGTCATACTTCACATAGTCATCGGCATCAGCAGAGAGCACATTGTTAGAGCCAACATAAACGTCCGTGAGATCGTAGCCAACCGGGAGGCTGTGTCGATATATAAGTTGCGATAAAATCATTGCGATGATAGCCACAATAAGCCCAACAATAGTTAGTTCAACTATCATCCATACGTTTGAGCGCCACTCTGTGCGCATTTGTGTGAAAAGTCTGCGTTTCATTGTCGTAATGCTTTAGTTGTGGTTAGAATTTATTGCTTCAACCGGATTTAATCGCGATGCATGCCAAGCCGGAACTGCTGCGCTGATCAAGTTAAGTATCAAACAAGCAAGTAGTGTGGCTACTATTAGTTGCCAATTGATAATCATGCTCAATGCCGGTGTGGATGTGCCGCCATCAATCTCAAAAATGCCGTCGTAGAAAAGGGCAAACAATACGGCTACTATCATGCCTATCAAGCCGCCAACTAGAGTGACAAGCATGTTCTCAACAACGATATCGCCAACAATGTGAGCACGGGTGCATCCGTATGCGCGGCGCACGCCAATCTCGCTCACACGACGAGTCATGCGGCTATGAAGCATACTGCTGAGATTTATTGCCGGTACGAGGAGCAAAATTACATATATGCTCCAACGTATGATATCGTCGGTTTGATGTTCGGGCGTGACATTGCTACCTCCAAGGCCTGAAATTACTGTAGCTTGATCAAACGGAGCTTCGTGATAAACGGTCTTTAGGTTTTGCGATGCTAATTCGGTGTCGTATTCGGCATAGCGTTTCTTCACTTGGTCGCGAACATACTCAAAGTCAACGCCTTCTTTCACTAATAGTGCCACGGTGACATCGCCCCATCCGTATTCTTCGCTGTTATAGTTGACGTCGCTGAAGGGGAATGGAATAAATATTTCTCCGCTTGCCATAGTGGCTAATAGCGATGAGTCTTTAACAATGCCGACAATTGTAAACGACTTGTGGTCGCAAGAAAATTTTTGACCTACAACATCTGTGCTGTTAAACATACGTCGAGCCGCCGACTCTGAGATCACAGCCACTCGAGTTTCGGCCTTTGCCTCCTCGTCGGTGAAAAATCGCCCGGCAATAAGTTCGTGGTCGTAAATACGCCAAAATGCGGCATCGCTGAGGCGTGTTTTGGCTGAGAAAGTCTCTTCGGTATTACCCTTCACATCGTAATCGTATAAGTTGCAGCCAAAGTATGATGTTTGCTCTACACCATCAAGGTCTGCATACAGCTTGCGGGCGACGCTATAACTGAAATTGCTTGAGCTATTGTTTTCGTTGCCGTTAATGCCTATTAGGTGAATGAATTTTCCGTAGAGCATGCGGTCGCGGTGTGTTTCGGGAGCGATGTTCATCGTGCCCACGTTTTGCATCATCACCACAATAAGAATGAGGAATACCGACAGCGCCGTGCCCAGCACTGTTACCCATGCAATCACCGGCTGGTGACGCATGTCGTATATTATCTGTATTATTTTGGTTTTCATGTTGATGCTGTGTTATGCTATGATACGTCCGTCAAAGAATCGCACAATGCGGTCTGTGTCGCTGGCTTGAGCCTCGTTGTGTGTGACCATTACTATGGTTGTTCCGTCTTCGGTGTTGATGCGATGCAAAAGCTCCATCACTTCGGCTCCCATTTTAGAGTCGAGGTTTCCGGTAGGCTCGTCGGCAAGTATTATTTGTGGTGTCCCAACCATAGCGCGGGCTATGGCTACGCGTTGGCATTGACCTCCTGATAGCTGTGTGGGTAGGTGCTTTATGCGGTGGCTCATGCCAAGGCGCTCAAGCACTTGTTCCACTTTCTCTCTGCGTTGCGATGCCGACAATCCGCTGCGATAAATCAACGGTAGCTCTACGTTTGCGGCAACACTTAGTGAGGGTATCAAGTGGAAACTTTGAAACACAAAACCGATGTTGGCATTGCGGAAGTGGGCTAGGGCAGAGTCGCTCATGCCGCTGCAAGTAGTGTCAAGTATGTGCACCGTTCCGGCAGTTGGTTTGTCGAGCAGACCAATCATATTGAGAAGCGTTGATTTGCCACATCCTGATGGACCCATAACGCTTATAAATTCACCTCTCTCAACGTTGAGGTTGATATTTTCTAGAGCTGTTGTTTCGATTTCTTTTGTGCGATATACTTTGCTTATCGCGTCGAGTGTGATGATAGCCATAGTTATGTAGTTTTAATATTTTACTTTTTGATTTTTAAGCTTTTGTTTTTTGAATAGTCGCTCATGTCGGTTGTGACAACTCGATCTCCAACCTTAAGGCCACTGAGCACTTCAACGTACTCGCGGTTACTGTCGCCAAACCTCACATTGCGGCGCACAAGCTGATTGTCTCCATCGAGCACAAACATGGCATATTGACCGGGCCCTTTGAAAAATGAGCCGTTTGGCACAAGCATAACCTTGTCTTTGTAGCCGTAAACAACTTGCATTTCAATAGTTAATCCCGGACGAAGTCGCTCGTTGCGTGGGTCGGCGAGTGCAACATTAAAGCTGATGAGATTTTGATTTGATTGCGGTGATATATTTGTCACCGTGCCTTCGAGCACGTCTTTGCCGATATTGACTAATACTTTCGACCCTATCGCTATGCGGTCGCGTGAGCCATCGGGCAATTGTCCGTCAATTTTAAACTGACTCAAGTCTGAAACCACTGCTACCTTTTGTCCGGGGCTCACTCTGCTGCCTATTTCCGATGATATGAAGGTAAGTGTGCCACTGTGTGGTGCCGGAATTTTACCGTCGGCGAGTGTGCGGCGCATCATGTCAAGGTCTTTATCAAATACGCTCAACTCAAGCGCGCGTGATTGCTCCGTGGCGCGTTGTATCTTCTGGTCATTAGCATATTTTTCGCGCAATTGCTGCAACTCTAGTCGCCCTGTTGCGAGCGATGTCTCTGCTTGACGCACACGTTCACCCGTGCCTGAGCCAAGGCTGTCAAGACGTTGCTCGTTGCTGAGCTCTACGGCAAGACGTTGCACCTCCATCTCCTTCACCTTGATTTGCATGGCAAGTTGGCTGAGAGCTGTTGCTGTGTTGAGATTCTCTCGAGTAATATCGTTTTGCTTTATGCTACGTTCATCAAGCTTTTTAGAATAGTCGGTTTGTGCCGATTGCAAGTCAAGCTCAAGTAGCGGCATCCCTTCTTTCACACTGTCGCCGGCTTGAGCATAGACAGCTACAATGCGGCTGTCAACCGGAGAATTGATGATTTCCTCGTATGCAGGCACCACTTTTCCCGAAGCTGACACTGATGTGTCGAGTGGTCCTTCAATGACGTCGCCGAAAGTGAGGTCGCGTTCAAGCACACTCTTCTGCATATTTAGAAGCAAAGTCACGATTGCAACAATGGCAATAGCGATGCCAATGCACCATTTCGCATTTTTTCTAATGGCTTCGGCACGTAGAGTTTTTTTGTCTATTATTTTATCCATAGTGTATTCCGTTTTTTTTCTGCCACAAAATAACGTAAAAAAATAGGCTATGTCAATTGCTATTGGTAGTCAATGATTTACAAAGACTGATTTGTCCGAAAATGGACACAACGCTCTTTTTCTCAAAAATCTATTTGCTATGATTGATAAAAATATGTAATTTTGTCATGTAACTCAACTCTACATAATAGCACATTTAATTGTATAAGATGGATACTGCAACCGAACGTTTCAATAATTTAAAGCGAAGTCTTGAGCTCGCTGCCGACAACGGTAAAGCCGTGTCTATGGCTGCGTACATGAGAAATCAATTTAAATTTTACGGCGTACAAGCTGTTGACAGAAAGCCAATCTTCGATGAGCTGATTAAGTGTGATAAGAAAACCGGAATTATTGATTGGAAGTTGCTCAATTTATGTTTTGATGATGAGCATCGTGAACTTCAATATTTCGTGCTTATTTATCTAAGGGCCTTACAAAAAGAATTGACCTTCGATGATATACCACGATTATATCGCTTTGTGAAAAATAAACAGTGGTGGGATATGATTGATGGCCTTGACCGTATTATTGGAAGTATCGCGTTCACCGATGACCGCGTAAATGAATTGATGCTCAAATGGTCAAAAGATTCCGATTTTTGGGTTCGACGCGTTGCCATTGACCATCAAATTGGTCGCAAAGACAAAACAGACACAAAGCTTTTGGAAACAATATTGGTAAATAACTTTGGTAGCAACGAATTTTTTATCAATAAAGCCATTGGCTGGAGTTTACGCGAATATTCCAAAACAAATGCAGAGTGGGTGGCTAAATTTATAGAAAAATATCGTTCTCGCATGGCTCCGTTGAGCATACGCGAGGGCTCTAAATACATTCCAAAGAAATGAAGGAAAAAATTGTATCTTTTTGTTGGCAGCATTTATTGCTCGTCATCTCTCTCCTGATAATGACACTAGGTGTCGCTTGCTGTGTACGCTCAGCCCTTGGCTCGAGCGTGATTAGTGTTAATCCATTCGTGTTCCAAGATGCCGGGAAAATGGGCATTGTGCCGTCACTCAGCATCGGACAATACACCTATCTCATGAATGCTGTGCTTGTGGTGTTCCAAATTTTAATACTCCGCAAACAATTTGAATTGGTGCAGTTGTTTCAACTTGTCATCGGATTCGCTTTCGGATTAATGCTCGATTTTTGGATGACTCTGACCGCGTGGATCGTGCCAACGTATTTGTGGCAACAAGTCATAGTTCAACTCTGTGGCTGCATATTTCTTGGCACCGGCATTTCTTTTGAAGTGCGTTGTGGTAGTGTTACCATGCCCGGAGAAGGCATCTCTGTTGCCGTATGCCAAGTTACACATATCGAATTCCCAAAGGTCAAAATAGCCATTGATATAGCACTTGTGTGCATTGGCATACTTTTGTGCTACTTATTCTTTGGCGCATGGCAATGGCATATAGTTGGCATTGGCACACTGATAGCAATGTTTCTTGTTGGAATCATTGTGAAGTGGGTAACAAAACACACATCGTGGTTCGACAAACTATTAGCTTATCAGCCCGGATTCCGTCGATATATTTATGGCCTGGCTCGATATCTATACTTAAAAAAATAGCAATCATTCACCAATAGAATATATAATTATGCAGCAGAATAAAGCAAAATTTTTCGTTAACGATGACAAGTGCACCGGTTGCGGCAAATGCGTAAACGTTTGCTCCGGACAGGTATTAAAACTCGTTGATGGTCGCCCCGAAATAAAAGACTTTGATCGATTTGGTTGGAGTGGCTGCTGGAAGTGCCAGCATTGCTTGGCGGTGTGCCCTGAAGCTGCTATCAGCATACTTGGCAAACGCCCCGAAAACTCACTGCCAAAACCTGATGCAACTATTGGTGAGCAGATGGATAGGCTAGTGGCATATCGTCGTAGCTGCCGACGCTATCTTAGCAAAAATGTTGACCGAAAATTGATTGACCAAATTGTCAGTGACATGGAAAATGTGCCCACCGGCGGCAACTCAATGACTCTTGAAATGACTATCATTGACGACATGGATGAGCTCGATCGAATCTGGCAATTCGTCTACGATGGCATGGAGAAAAATGCTGCTCGCGGATATTATAGCTCCGGCATGAGCCGTTCTATGTATCAAACAATGAAACGCTCCGAGCAAGCTCTTCGCAAAGATGACCTCTTGTTTTGCGGTGCTCCTCATCTTTTCATTGCTCATAAACGAGCAAAAGGTCAGTGGGCGCAAGACGACATTGCCGACTGTAACATTGCCAGCGCTTACTTCGAAATGATTTGCAATGCTCATGGCCTCGGCACAACAATCATGAGCTATTCGGCAAGTGTGATAAACGATGTGCCCGGCGCTCGAAAAATGCTTGGCATACCTGACGATCACTATATGGGCTTAATCATAGGTTTTGGTTATCCTGAAATTGTATACGCTCGTGGCATCCAAAAAGACAGAAGCTCGAAAATTCACCGATTCACCGCCAACAAAAAATAAAACGAAATAATCATTCTTCTATTAATCCCTCTAAATCTATTCGCACAAACTATATAAATCACATTCACTTATTGGTTGAAATTAACCACTAATGCGTACCTTTGGCACGCAACACTGTGGA
>CAZGAN010000051.1:0-12564 GCA_964523655.1 uncultured Bacteroides sp. | reverse complement strand
TCAGTGCGATCACACCTATATGGCACACATTTGTGATAAAAAGTGAAATTTGAGGAATCAATTCCACAAATATTATGATTTTTGAGGAATTAATTCCATAAAAATTACTATATTTGCGGAAAACTTAAACTGATATGATTGAACGACAATTACAAGAGCAGATAGAAAAACACCTTGGTAGTGATAAGGCTATCATTATTATCGGTGCTCGTCAGGTGGGTAAATCAACCCTGTTAAACAGCATTTTCTCTAATATAGAAAATGTTATGTGGCTGAATGGTGACGATGCTGACGTGCAAGAACTGTTTCGTAACATGACAGCTGCTCGAATGAAAGCCTTTCTCGGTAAAAAGAAATTTTTGGTGGTTGATGAGGCTCAACGCATTTCTGATATTGGGTTGCGTCTGAAGTTAGTAACCGATCAAATTCCTGGTGTGCAAGTCTTTGCCACCGGCAGTTCGTCATTTCAGTTGTCTTCGAAAGTTAATGAATCATTGACCGGACGCAAGCGCGAATTTCAAATGTTTCCGCTGTCGTTTAAAGAGATGGTTTACAATACTGACTTGCTCACGGAAATGCGAATGTTGCCGCATCGCTTGATTTATGGCTATTATCCGGAAGTAGTCACTGCTGTCGGCGACGAAAAAGAGGTGTTGCGTGAACTTTCCACAAGCTATTTATATAAAGATATCTTGCAGATGGATGGCGTTGCAAAACCTGATAAGTTGGTGAAACTGCTGCAAGCTTTGGCTTATCAAATAGGAAGTCAAGTGTCGTATCGTGAGATTGGTCAACTCATTGATCTTGACCCAAAAACCGTAGAAAAATATATTGATATATTTGAAAAAAGTTACATCATCTTCCGCCTAGGTAGTTTTTCCCGCAATTTGCGCAATGAATTAAAAAGTAGCAGGAAAATCTATTTCTATGATTTGGGTATTCGAAATGCTGTAATTGCCGACTTCCGCCCTATAGAAATGCGAAACGAAAAAGGTGCTTTATGGGAAAACTTTGCAATTGCCGAGCGCATGAAGAAAATTTCGTACGATAGAGAATTCCGAAATGTGTGGTTTTGGCGCACAACACAGCAAAAAGAAATTGATCTGATTGAGGAAGCCGATGGTGAACTGACTGCATTTGAATTTAAGTGGAACCACGAAAAAGGGAAGGTCAAAATGCCGTCACAATTTGAAGCGGCTTATCGCGATGCCAAATTTTCAGTGATTACCCCTGCAAATATTGACCAATTCTTGCTTTAACGCTTACATTTTAATTTTGATTGCATCGAATTAATGCGTAAATTTGCAAACGATGCGAAAACGTAAGCTAATTGTAATATTATTCGCACTTATTGCTGCCTTGGCTCTAGGTTTGTGGTTATTGCGCCCTTATTGGGGGCGTGTCTACTCGCGTGTGACCGGCGACACGTCTGTCAGCCAGCCTATGCACACCGAGGTGTCTCGCAATCAATACCCGGTGAAAGGCATTGACATTTCTCACCACAATGGCAACATAAATTTCGCAAAAGTTGTGGCCGACTCTGTTGATTTTGTCGTTATTAAAGCGTCTGAAGGCGTAAACTTTGTTGATAGTTGCCTGATGCGAAACTATGAAGGCGCAAAGGCTCAAAATCTCAAAATCGGCTTTTATCACTTCTTCAAATTTAATCATGGCGGTGTGCGACAAGCACGCCATTTTTTGCACACCATCAAAGGCCTCGACTCTAATTTGCCGCTGGTCATTGACGTTGAAAAAGACAATAACGCTGATGTGGGCTATTACCTTGTGGTTGGCCGTCTGCGCGACATGATAAACTACCTGAAAAAGTGTAATCATCGTGTCATGATATACACAAATCGTAAGGTCTACGAAAAGTACATACAAGATAATTTCCCCTCTGTTGATTTGTGGTTAGCGAGTGCACGTACTCCCGACATTGGCAACGTGTGCCGATTGTGGCAACATAGCCACAACGGCAGAGTGAACGGCATATTGCGACCCGTTGATATTAACACCTTTAACGGCTCGCGCACCGATTTTGAGCATTGGCTTAATCCTGTCGATTCACTCTCGCAAAACACTATACAATAAAGCCTTCCTTTTTACGTTATATCTATGATATAGCTTTCGCATCTTCTCACTGCGCAAAGTTAGTTACGCTTCACATCAAAATTGACCTAAATGAGATTTCTCTCTTTAAATAATATACTGCGTTCGTTAACTGTTTCAGCGACAATGTTGACTGCCGTTGCTGCTTCGGCTTTATCGCTTGATACTTACACCGATAACTCGGCACTAGCATCGGGGCGATGGGTGAAAGTGAGTGTGCCATCTTCAGGCATATACTCAATCTCTCGTGCCACCCTTGCGCGCTGGGGTTTCAACAATCCGGAGAAAGTGCATATCTACGGCTATGGCGCCGGTGCTATTGACGATGCTCTCACTCAAGCAAACTATGTTGACGACCTTCCGTTGGTGCAATCTGAAGTAACCAACAATGGCAGCGTGGTGTTCTACGGCGTAGGCCCCGAGACGTGGGCTGAAACAGTGAGTGGCCGATATGCCGCTACATACAATATCTACACCAATAAAGGCTATTATTTCATTAGCGACAACGAGATTGATGCTCGTGAAATCACAAAAATAGGTCATGCCGAAGCTTCATCTCCGGCTACCACGTTTATTGACCGTTTGCAGCATGAACAAAACTTGACCAGCCCCGGTGAAGCCGGTGCCGAGCTGGTTGGCGAGGACTTCAAATACACCCCCTCGCGCACATTCACCTTCAAATTGCCGGGTCGTGTTGAAGACGATAACTCCGTGTTGTGGATGGAATGTTCGTTTGTTGCCAAAACCGTATCGGGCACTTCTTCGCTCACTTTCACCGCCAACGGTGCCTCAGTGCCAACGGCGAGCGGTGATGTCATCGGTTCAACAGCAAATGGCAATTACTACCATGGTTCCTCAACAAGTGCACGTCACGACCTCAATGTTACCGGCGAAAATCTGTCAATAGGCATTCGCCACTCATCATCATACACCATTTCAGGCGCATGGCTTAATTATTTGGCAATCAACTACACTCGCGCTTTGAGCTTGTCTAACACTGACGGATATCTGTCTTTCTACTCAAATCAAACAAACATGCAACTCTCAGGCGCCACTGCCGACACTCGAGTGTGGGACGTGACAACGCCTTTAAACATATATTCGCTCAACACCTCTGACGTGAACAACGGCGCAATTGTGTGGACAAACGTTTACACCGGCATGCGCAACTATGTGGCATGGTCGCCCGATGCGAAAATGACAGAACCTACCTATGAAGGCACGGTGTCAAATCAAAATTTGCATGCCTTGCAGGGCACAAACATGATCATTATCACTGCCTCAACCTGGGCTGCTCAAGCCGAACGAATAGCCGCACTGCACCGCAGCGAAGGCCTTGATGTGACAGTTGTTGATCTCGACCAAATTTATAACGAATTTGGCTCCGGCTCCGCCCATATTGCCGCTTTGCGCCGATATGCAAAGATGCTCTATGACCGTGGCAAAAACGGTGATACCCCACTGAAATACATCCTGCTCATGGGCCGCGGCACTTACGACAATTGCCACAACACATCATACATGCAAAGCAGCGCCACAACAATACCCGCGTGGTATTCGCCATCGGTGCGCGAAACACTTAGCGATAACACCGGATATGGCACTGACGACTTCCTCGCTATGCTCGAAGACGGCTCCGGCACTGCAATGGGCACAGATATCTTGTCGGTAGCCGTAGGTCGCATACCCGTGACTTCGCTCGACGATGCTACAAACTATGTTGACAAACTGCTACAATATGTGCAAAAATCGAAAACCGGAAGCTGGCGAAACTCTTTGTTGATGCTTGCCGACGATGGCGATAAAGGCGAGCACATGGCACAAACCGAAGGTTTCGTGAACAACCTTCTCGCCACCGATAATCAACAATTCCTTGTCAATAAAGTCTATATCGACGCCTATAAAAAGGAAAACGGAAACTATCCCGAAGCAAGAAACGAAATGTTCCGCTTGCTCGACGAAGGCACTCTGTGGTGGAACTTTGTCGGTCACGCTAACAACCACTCGTGGACTAGCGAAGGTCAGCTCACCTACAACGATATCAACAATATGTATCTCAACCGCATCCCAATCCTTTATGCCGCAACTTGCGACTTCTTGCGCTGGGACTCTACAACCGAAAGCGGTGGCGAGATTCTATTTAACGAACGCTATGGCGGCACTATCGCCACTATTAGTGCAACACGTCCGGTGTACATTTACTACAACGGCAAGCTCACCGCAGCTATGGGCCGAAACTTAGCAAAACGCGATGACGATGGAAACCTATACACCCTCGGCGAGATATACCGTCGCGCCAAAAACGATATTCGCGATGATAACGGAAACCGCATCAGCGACACAAACCACTTGCGATACGTGCTTATGGGCGACCCCGCGCTTCATCTGCTCACGCCAAACAATGTGGTGCGCCTCGATGCAATCAACGGCACTGCGGTCAATAGCAACACTCAAGCCACTGTCGCTGCTCGTCAGCAAGCCACATTCGAAGGCTCTGTTGTCACCCCATTCGGTGATTTAATCAGCGACTTTAACGGCACCGTGAACCTCACTATCTACGATGCCGAATACTCAAAAACAACCTACGGCAACGCTTCCGGCGAAACCGAAGGCATTGAGTACACTTTTGAAAATCATGGCTCGCGTCTGTATGCCGGTGCCGCAAAAGTTGAAAACGGCAAATTTACTCTACAGGTAAGCATGCCCGCCGAAATTTCCGAAAATTTCCGCCCGGCAACAGCAAATATGTACGCAATTTCCGACGACAATAGCAATAGCGCTATCGGAGTAAACAAAGACTTCTATGTGTATGGCTACGATGAATCTGCCGAAGAAGACACCGAAGCGCCCGTGATAGAAAGCTTCTATCTCAACCACTCATCGTTCAAAAGCGGTGATGTTGTCAACACTGAGCCGATGGCTATTGCTCAAATCAGCGACAACCGCGGCATAAACATGTCTATGGCTGGTATCGGTCACCAACTTATACTCGTGCTCGACGGCTCAAAAACATATAGCGACGTGTCAAACTATTATACCCCCGCTTCCGACGGCTCTATCTCAGGCACCATCAACTATCCCATTAGTGAGTTGACCGCCGGAAATCATACGCTCTCTTTGCGAGTGTGGGACACTGACGGAAATTCTGAAACTGCTTCGCTCGACTTTGTGGTGAAAGAAAACATCGCACCCAAAATCTATGAAGTGTGGACTGACTGCAATCCCGCCTCAACTGAAGCAAACTTCTATATCAGCCACGACCGCCCCGACCAAATGGCTACCGTGACTATAACGGTCTACAACTTGCTCGGACAACCGGTGTGGACAAAATCGGTAACCGGCATGAGCGACATGTTCACTTCTGCGCCTGTAACCTGGGATTTGTGCGATGCTGCCGGCCGACGCGTGCAACGTGGCATTTACGTCTATCGCGCTTCCATAACTTGCGACAGCACTACCTACAACACCGAATCAAAACGTATTGCAGTGACAAACTGATAAATACGCACAAAATTAAGCATACAAGTCAAGAAAAAATTGTATCTTTGCATTCAATATGGCAAACATATCAAGAGACAACCAATTGCGCAATCCTGCGCTTGCCGGGCAATTCCCGGAGCCCACGCTCCGCAGATTGCCCTGGTATCTTGCGCTCTTGACCACGCTTCGCAAAGAAAATGTTGAATACGTCTCATCAACTCGCATTGCTGCTGAAGTTGGCGTTGACTCTTCTCAAATAGCTAAAGACCTATCGTTTCTCAACATAAAAGGAAAGACCCGTATCGGCTATGAAGTCTCTGTGCTCGAACAACGTTTGCGCACATTCCTCGGCTTTGGCGAGCGTCACAACGCCGTCATTGTTGGTGCCGGCTCTTTGGGCTCTGCTCTGATGGCTGATGGCGGTCTCCAACCCTATGGTTTGAATATTGTGGCAGGATTTGATGTTAACCCACAAGTGATTGGTTCAAAAATTTGCGGCATCCCGGTGTATGATATTGCCGACCTCGAACGCGTGTGCAGCGAGCTCGATGTTAGCATTGCTGCCGTGACAGTGCCTGTTGACGTGGCGCAGTCTGTTGCCGAAACTATCATGGACGCCGGCATTCAAGCCTTGTGGAATTTCACCCCATGCCGCATTCGTGTGCGCAACAATGTGGTTGTGCAAAACACTTCTATATATTCTCATTTGGCAGTCATGTACAACAGACTGCGCACTTGCAAATAAACAAAATGAAATCTTTATACGTTACTAAAGATAATCAGATATTCATTTCGCCCGACTCCGCTATTGTGAGTCGTGGCAACCCTTGGTTTATGCCCGAAGATGCTGTAGATTGGCAAGGTAAAGTATTGATTGGTACATGTATCACACGTCTAGGAATGTATATTTCTCAAAAATTCGCCCCTCGATACTACAAAAACTTTATTGCTGCCGTACACACCTTCTCCCCTAACGCAAATGCCTCTGTGCAATGGTGCAGAGACGGTGCTCTTGTTACCGGCCCCGGCTTGGTTGACGCTTCTGTCAACGATAAGCTTTCTCTTTCGGTTGACAACAGCGCTATCGCTGAGGTCGATACCGAATCTTTACGCGAAACTATTAACAAAACTATCGCTTATGTAAGCACCTATATCACGCTTAAAACCGGCGATTTAATCCTTCTTGACAGCAACATCGATCCATTCAATATTACTGAGGGGTTTGACTTTGACGTAACTTTTGGAACCGAAAAAATGTTGCACTTTAAAACTCGCTAATCTATTCGTTTAACAGCGAAATATTTAACGTAAATGGCTAACATACTAACTCAAAAAACCAATGCAGCCCTTCTCAAAGTCGCTGTTGTTGGATTTATGACATGTGCTTCGCTAAGTGGCGCGGCTCTGCCTACTGATTATTACGCTTCATCTTCGCGCCTCGCTTCTGGTCACTGGGTGAAAATACGCGTATCTAACGAAGGTATGCAGCAGATAACCTATGATCAGCTGCAACAATGGGGCTTTTCCAACCCTAAAAATGTTAAAATTTTTGGCCTCGGTGGCTCTACCTTGAGCGACCACAAGTTCTCTACTTCTAAACCTGATGATTTAAAAGAAGTGCTCTCTATGCACACCTCCGACAAAAGATTGCTGTTTTTCGGCGACGCTGAGGTGCGCACCACTCTGGGCGGTAAAGCGGTTACCAACACCACCAGTAACAGTTTAAGCCTCTATGACGCCAACGGCAACTTTTGCTACACTGTAAACCGCAACTACTATAGCACTGCCGGATATTATCTCATCACTGATGCCTATTCTGATAGCGACGTGAGTGGCGATGTGCCCGATGCCGTGCCTTTTACTGCTTCTGACGCAACTCCCCTTTCTGAGCACCTCTCTGTGAACTTATACGAGGAAGAAAACATTCGTGCCAACGAACACAGCAATGTCTTCTTCACGAAAAAATACGGAAAATACGATAATGTCGTTGTCAACTTTGACATTGTTGACTATGCTACATCGTCAAACAATCATGGCTCTTTAAGCCTTGAAGTGCCTGTGCTTTATACTAAATCATCGGGCACTTTCAACCTTGATGCTATTACTTGTGCAAGTAGCAATGTCACCATGACTCAAGGTGCTGCCGCCTCTGCAAGTAACTGCACTGATGAAACTTATAGCTATGTAACTGCTACGAGCGTTGCCGCTTTCGCTCCCTCTGCCGACAACACTTCCATTGCTGATGGCAGTTACTCTTTCACTGCTGCAAACAGCAGTAGCAACACTAAGTCAAAAATAGATTTTTGGGCTTTAGATCGTGCCGTGTGCATCTATCCCCGTGAAAATTCGCTGCACAACACCAAAGGCGGTTTGTTGATGAACTTCGCTACTATTAGTGCCGGAACTAACTTTCAAGTTAATGGCGCTACTTCTTCAACACACGTTTGGAATGTGTCAAATCCCGCTAAAGTATTCGAACACAACGGTAGCATCAGCTCTAACGTGTTCACCGGCTCTATCAGCTCTTCTTATTCCGCTACCGATGCAAACATCGGCGCTTGCCGCTTGATTGCTTTCAATGCCGATGATGAGCAGTATGCCGTTGAGTATGTGGGCGAAGTCGATAACCAAAACATACACGGCGACGAAACTCCCGACATGATGATTGTTACCACCGACGAGCTACTCCCTTACGCAAAACAACTTGCTGAAATACATGCTCAGCACGATGGCCTAAAAGTGAATGTTTACACCCAAAAACAACTCTTCAACGAGTTTGGTGGTGGCACTCCCTCAGCTATGGCTGTGCGCCGTGCCGCTAAAATGTTCTATGACCGTGACAACTCCAAGTTCAAAAACTTGCTCATGTACGGTAAAGGTACAACCGACAATCGCCTCATATTAACCAAACTCTCTTATGAGCCGCTCATCACTTTTGAAGTAGAGCCAATTAATACCGATTTGGCATTGGCTGCATCTTACGCTGCCATCAACTTCGTTTCTGACGACTATTTCGGTTACCTCGAAGACGGCGACACTCCCGCTAACTTGCTCAATAGCTCTGCTACCGTTGATGTCGCCGTTGGCCGCATCCCCGGGTTTAGTGGCAGTTACGCCTCTGACGTGAACAAGAAGATTGCTACTTATCTGCAAAACCCGCTGCCGGCTGACGCTATGATGAGAAGTATTCTTGTTACCGACAACGGTGATAACAACAGCTTCCTCAATCAATCGCAAACTATCTCAGAGCTCTTGCTCAGCAATAAGCCGATGATGACAGTTGTGCAAGCTCACAACTTGATTTATCAACACACCGCAAGCGATGCTCCATCATTGCGTGCCGAAGTAATTAAAAATCTCAACAACGGAGTTGGCCTTTACTACTACAATGGCCACGGTGCTGAGACCGCATTTGCCGGTGAAAATATCTGGACAAATAGCTACGTTAACTCTACCGACTACAAATACCCTCCAATTGCTCTGCTCTCAACTTGTAGCGCTTCGTGTCTCGACCAAGCAACTACAGGTATTGCCGACGTGATGCTGCAAAAAAATAATGGCGGTGCAATCGCCGTTATCGCTGCTGCTCGCAAAGTGTTGCTTTCGTCAAACCGTTACACTGCCGAGGAGTTCGCTCGTCAATACGCTTCTCTCAGTGGCACGTCTACAATTGGCGAATTGTATCGCAAATCGCACAACGCTGCTGTTGCTCGCACAAGCGTGTCTCGCGACCACGTTAACGTTTGGTGCTACGGCTTGGTTGGTGACCCCGCTGTGCCAATCACCATGCCTTCACAATCGGTTAATATCACTAATATCAACGGCAAAGCTACCGGTTCTGACATTGAAATCGCTCCGATGACAAATGTTGCCGTTCAAGCAAACGTTGTTGACGCTTCAGGCAAAGTTGATACCTCGTTCAACGGCACAGCAACAGTAACAATATATGAAGCTCCTCACACCGTTAATACCATCATTGTTGATAGTAACGACCTCAATGCTACTGTCACTCTCGACGAAACAGTCCTTACTTCAGGCATTGCCGGCGTGACAAACGGTGCTATTTCTACTTCTTTGTTTGTGCCCTACAACACATACGAAAGCAACTCTTCAAAAAAACTTCGTGTCACTGTTGTTGCAACAAACACCAACGGCGTTACTGCTGCCGGCTTAAACAAAAATGCCTACATCAGTGATCCCAACGCTGACGGAACCTCTGAGTTTAAAGGCGCTTCTCCCGAAATCACTGAGTTCTATCTCAATAACAAAAAATGCGATCTCACTCAGTTGGTAAGCAATGCTTCAACCGTTTATGCTAAAATCAAAATCGGTGATGCCGGTTTGAACACATCATACAACCTCGGTGGCGCAACATATCTCTATGTTGACGGCGTGATTGTTGACGGCTACACAATTCCTCTAACCATTGGCACTGACGGCTACGCAACCTTGCAATACGAATTGACCGACCTCACCGATGGCGACCATGTTGTTACACTCAGCATTGCCGACTATGCCGGTAACCGCGTTGAGTCTACACTCAACTTCACAACCGGTGCCCGCGTAACTCTTACCGTTAAAGATAACGACAAGAGCATTCACGATGAAGCCGAATTGACCTTCGACCACTCGTTCGACGGCCTCCCGGACTTCCGCCTCATCATTGAAAATGAGCTCGGCGAAACCGTATTCTCAAAAGAACTCGTAACGTCGCTATACACCTGGAAACTCGTTGACAACAACGGCAAACGCGTTCCCGATGGCTTCTATAAAGCCTACGTGCTCGGCAAATACGGCACCGCTACTGCTTCTTCTGAAAAAGAAAACATTATAGTTGTGAAGTAATTCACTATAGTTCTCCCACACACGAGCTCCGTCACACAATATTTTGCGGCGGAGCTCGTTATATTATAGAACTATTTATTTATATAGAACTGACATGAATTTATTTTCTAAATATTTTTTATCTGCCTTGACTCTAGCGGCATGCGCTTTCGCCGCTAATGCTCAAAGCGACATAAAAAATGACGAATTCAACCCCATCACAACCGGCGTAACTTCGCAATCTATCGCTCCCGATGCTCGTGGTGCCTCTATGGGTGACCTCGGTGCCGCAACCGAGCCTGATGCGAACTCTCAATATTGGAACCCCTCTAAATACGCTTTCGCTTACTCTAACGGTGGCGTATCGTTGAGCTACACTCCGTGGTTGCGCAAACTCGTTAACGACATCTTCTTGGCTAACGTTGCCGGTTATTTCAAAGTCGGTAGCGGCGATAACCAAGCTGTCAGCGCTTCGTTGCGTTACTTCTCTCTCGGTGAAGTTGCCAGCACCGACCAATCAGGCGCCTCTGCGCAAACCTTGAACCCCTACGAAATGTCGTTCGACATTGGTTACTCTCGCAAACTATCTGAGAAGTTCTCTATGGGTATCGTGTTCCGCTACATATACTCCGACCTCGGTTTCAGCGACTCTTATTCCGGCGACCAAACTACCGGAGCTTCTGCATTCTCCGCCGACATCTCAGGTTACTATCAAACATACCCCGTTATCGGTAACAGTGAGTGCCAATGGGCTTGGGGTTGGAATATCTCAAACATCGGTACAAAAGTATCGTACGACAACGGTAACTATCCCGCATTCCTTCCCACAAACCTCCGCCTCGGCACTTCATTCACATTCCCCCTTGCCGACTATCACAACTTGGCTATAAACCTCGATGCCAACAAACTCCTTGTGCCCGCACGTCCCCGCGAAAGCGACTACGACACCAGCACAACCGAAGGCCAACAAGAATATCTCGATGCTGTTGAAGAATGGGAAGACATGTCATCTATCACCGGCATCTTCAAATCATTTACCGATGCCCCCGGCGGTTTCAAAGAAGAAATGCGCGAAATCACTTGGAGCCTTGGTGCCGAGTACAGCTATAACAACCAATTCTTCCTCCGTGCCGGTTATTTCTACGAAAACAAATACAAAGGCAACCGTCAATACTTCGGTCTTGGCGCCGGTTTTTCGCTCAATGTGCTCCGCCTCGACGCTTCATACATGCTCGCAACAGCACAAACTTCTCCACTCGACCAAACTCTCCGCTTCAGCTTGACATTCGACATGGACGGCTTGCGCGACCTTATTGGCGGCAAAAAAAGAAAATAATTCATTAGCATTAATACATACACACAATGAGAATAGGTAACGGTTTCGATGTGCATCGCCTTGTTGAAGGTCGCAAATGCATAATCTGCGGTGTTGAAATACCTCACACTCTCGGCCTCCTCGGCCATAGCGATGCTGACGTAGCCCTCCACGCTCTTTCCGACGCCCTGCTCGGCGCCGCCGCTTTGGGCGACATTGGCAAACATTTCCCCGATACTGACCCACGTTTCGCCGGCGCCGATTCTCGTGTGCTCTTGCGCGAAGTTGTGCGACTAATCACCGAAAAAGGATACAAAGTTGGCAACGTTGATGTAACAATCATTGCGCAAGCTCCAAAAATGTCACCACACATCGAGGCCATGCGTGCAAACATTGCCGCCGACCTCGGTTGCAACATCGACTGCGTAAGCGTGAAAGCAACAACAACCGAGCGCCTCGGTTTCACCGGACGCGGTGAAGGCATTGCTGCGCAAGCCTCAGCTTTGCTCTTATAATGAAGATTATTGAAAATAAAATATTACCACTTGGACGCCACGACGCAATAAACCTCTTTGGCTTGCTGTTTGTGAAAGACCGCAACATTGTGTCGCCGGCTCTGCTCAATCACGAAAAAATACACTCACAACAAATGCGCGAGCTGTTGTGGGTGTTTTTTTACATCATATACGTGCTTGAGTGGCTCATACGCCTGGTGCAAAAACGTGGTGACGTTTACGCCGCATATTTTGCTATCAGCTTTGAGCGCGAAGCTTACGCCCACGGCAAAGACCTCTCCTACATCTCCCGCCGCAAACCATTTGCCCACTGGCGCTCCC
>CAZGAN010000050.1:0-12629 GCA_964523655.1 uncultured Bacteroides sp. | reverse complement strand
GTTTGCAAGATTATCACTATTTTTGCACCAATAATGCAAAGTATGCAAATGAGCAAAACTCCACTATTGGGCATGACACTCGCCCAGCTGCAAAATATTGTGTCTCAAGAAGGCCTTCCACGCTTCACTGCTGCACAAATTGCACGCTGGCTTTACGTTAGCCGCGTCTCCGACATCAACGATATGACTAACCTCTCTAAGGTTGCTCGTCAACGCCTTGCCATCAACTACTGCGTTGGGCGCGAAGAGCCACTCGCTGCCGCACGCTCCGTTGACGGCACTGTCAAATACCTCTTTGACAGCGGCTGCGGTCACAACGTTGAAGCCGTTTACATCCCCGACCACGACCGCGCTACTCTCTGCGTATCTTCTCAAGCCGGATGCAAGATGCGCTGCGTCTTCTGCATGACCGGCCGACAAGGTTGGCACGGCAACCTCTCTGCTCACCGCATCATCAACCAAGTGCTCAGTGTTGAAAACTCCGACAAGCTCACAAACCTAGTATTCATGGGCATGGGCGAGCCTCTTGACAACCTCGACCAAGTGCTTCAAGCTATCGAAGTTCTCACCTCCGATTGGGGACTCGCTTGGAGCCCTAAACGAATCACCGTCTCTAGCATCGGCAAACTCCCTGAGCTCAAAACACTCCTCGACAAAACACGCGTTCACGTCGCTATCAGCGTTCACGCTCCCTATAGCGAACAACGTGCTTCTCTCATGCCCTCCGAAAAAGCGTGGCCGCTCTCCGATATCTTTGCATTACTCAAACAATACGACTTTGCCCACCAGCGTCGCCTTTCCGTAGAATACATCATGTGGCAAGGCATCAACTCTCACATTAGCCATGCCGATGCACTCGCTCGACTCCTCCGTGGCACTTCTTCTCGCGTTAACCTCATTCGCTTCCACGCAATCCCCGACAGCACACTTCATTCCTGTCCTACTCAGCAAATGGAAGCTTTCCGCGACCGTCTTAACGCCCTCGGTGTCACTGCAACTATCCGCGCCTCTCGCGGTGAAGACATAATGGCGGCTTGTGGCATGCTCGCCGGCAAAGCCAAAACTAACAGCACAATACCATAACATCAACAAACACTGATGAAAATTAAAATAGCAATCACTCACGGCGACATTAACGGCGTGGGTTACGAAGTAATTCTTAAGACCATCGAAGATAGCCGCATGCTCGAACTCTGCACTCCCGTGATTTACGGCTCTGCCAAAATTGCAGCTTTTTACCGCAAAGCTCTCGGCATGCAAAATATCAATCTTAACCAAATTGACGACGCCGCCAACGCTCGCGACGGCGTTGTTAACATCATAAACGTGGTGGGCGAAGACGTAAAAGTTGAGCCCGGCACTAGCACCGAAATAGCCGGTAATGCCGCTTTTGTTGCCCTCGAACGTGCTGTCGCCGACCTCCGTGCCGGCAAAGTTGACACCCTTGTCACAGCCCCCATCAACAAACACAACATTCAAAGCGACACTTTCTCGTTCCTCGGACACACCGAATACCTCGAGGCTTCTCTCGGTGACGGCGCTAAAGCTCTTATGATTCTCTTTAGCGACACCATGCGCGTGGCTCTTGTTACAACTCACCTCCCCATCGCTAAAGTCCCCGAAGCCATAACCAAAGACTCAGTGCTCGAAAAGCTTCGCATTTTCAACAAATCTCTCCACAGCGACTTCGCCATCGTGGCTCCGCGCATCGCTGTACTCGCTCTTAACCCTCATGCCGGCGAAAACGGACTCCTCGGGTCTGAAGAAACCGACGTTATCATCCCCGCAATCGAAGCTGCTAAAGAAGAAAAAATCTTCGCCTTTGGCCCATACGCTGCCGATGGATTCTTTGGTAGCGGCAACTTCGACAAATTTGACGGCATACTCGCAATGTACCACGACCAAGGTCTCGCAGCATTCAAAACAATGTCTATGGACCAAGGCGTTAACTACACTGCCGGTCTTCCTTTCGTGCGCACATCTCCCGACCACGGCACCGGTTACGACATCGCCGCTCAAGGCATAGCTTCGCCCGACTCTATGCGAAACGCAATTTATGCCGCAATCGACATTTTCCGCAACCGCAAAAACGACGCTATCGCTCACCAAAACCCTCTACGCAAACAATATCACGACAAAGGCGGTGTTGACATCACAATCGCCCCAACTGTCGACGACGAATAATTCCGACATTATGAACTTTGCTATCATAGCCGCCGGCGAAGGCTCTCGCCTCGTTCAAGAAGGCATCGCCCTACCAAAACCACTTGTTGACCTCGACGGTCGCCCAATGATTCGCCGCCTCATCGACATTTTCTGCGAATGTGGCGCTGAAAACATCTCCATTATCGTCAACGAGCAAATGACTCAAGTGCGCGAATACCTCGAAGCCGTTAAAGCCGAAATCAACGTGCCTCTCAACCTCGTTGTCAAATCAACCCCGAGCTCTATGCACAGCTTCTACGAAGTCTCTAGCATATTCCCAAAAGGCTCTAAATTCATTCTCACAACCGTCGACACCATTTTCAAAGCCGACGAATTCAAAAAATACGCCGACGCTTTCGCTGCCGACTCTAACGCCGACGGCTACATGGCTGTCACATCGTTCATCGACGACGAAAAGCCCCTCTACATCGACGTTGACGCCAACAACACAATCACCGCATTCCGCGACCAACCCTGGGACGGCGTTCGTTTCATCTCCGGTGGCGTTTACGGCTTGACCTCGCCCGCTCTCACCGTGCTCCAAAACTGCATGAACAACGGCGTTAGCCGCATGCGCAACTATCAACGCGCTCTCGTTGAAGCCGGTCTCAAACTCAAAGCATACCCCTTCAACAAAATCGTTGACGTTGACCACGCCGGCGACATCGAAACCGCTAAAGCATTTATCAACAGCTAACATTTTTCATGGACGTATCATTGCGCCGCGGGCTTGCCGCTATCTCTCCCGCCATAGTTTTCCTCACTCTTTATGTTGTTGTGTCTCTAATAATTGGCGACTTCTACGTCATGCCCATCACCGTAGCGCTTATCGCTGCCTCTGCTTGGGGTATTGCAATCTTCAAAGGGAAGTCGCTCTCTGACCGCATCGAAGTCTTTTCTAAAGCCGCCGGCCACTCCAACATACTCTACATGGTGTGGATCTTTGTGCTCGCCGGCGCCTTCGCAAACCTCGCCAAAGGCATTGGCGCAATTGATGCCACCGTCCAGCTAACTCTCCGATTCTTCCCGCCCGAATACCTCCTCCCGGCAATATTCGTTGCCGCTTGCTTCATATCGCTCTCCATAGGCACCTCTGTTGGCACTGTCGTTGCCATTGTCCCATTGATTGTTGAACTTGCCAATAGCGGCGGCGGAAATGTTCCCCTTTTCGTCGCTACAGCCATGGGTGGTGCTTTCTTTGGCGACAACCTCTCTTTCATCTCCGACACTACCATTGCCGCCACGCGAACGCAAGGATGCTCTATGGCTGACAAATTCAAAGCCAACTTCATCATCGTGCTCCCGGCAGCCCTCATCACATTGGCACTATACGTATTTATCGGACAAGAATCATCTTACTCCATCACCACCTCCGCCAACACAAATCCATGGCTCATCTTGCCTTACTTGGTGATTATCGTCACCGCGCTCATAGGCATAAACGTGCTCCTCGTGCTCATTTGCGGCATTGTTAGCGCGATAGCTATGGCTCTCATTTGCACAAACATCTCTCTTCTCGACACTTGCAAACTCATGGGCGAAGGCTCCGACTCTATGGGCCAGCTCATCATCATCACTCTCCTCGCGGCAGGCATGCTCGGACTCATCAACGCCATGGGCGGCATCCAATTCCTCCTCAACGCAATGACACGGCTAGTCAGCGGCCGTCGCGGTGCGCAATGGTGCATCGCAGCCATTGTTAGCCTCGTCAACATGTGCACAGCTAACAACACCGTCGCAATCATCACCGTTGGCTCAATCTCCAAATCTATTGCCGACCGATACGGCATCCCCGCTCGCAAAACCGCCTCCCTGCTCGACACCTGCTCTTGCATCACGCAATGCCTAATTCCTTACGGCGCACAAACACTCCTCGCAACAGGCCTCGCCGGCATCTCTCCGGCTGCCCCTTGGCCCTACCTTTACTACCCCTGGGCGCTTGCCATCATGGTTGCAATCTCCATCTTCGTGCGCCGCAAAAGCCTTGACTCACAGCGCTAACAACCCATACACCGGCATATACACTATCTTCCCTCTCTCAACTATCTCTCGCTCATTTGATAGCACATATCCGGTCACTATCGCATAGTCTTCTGTTTCTGTCATCCGCTCTATTGCACTATGTATTTTATAGTCTTTGCCCGACTTTACCTCAATTGGAACTACCGACACTAATTTAGCGTCATTAATCAAGAAATCAACCTCTCCATGTTTTTTGTTGTCGTAGTAATACAATCGCCGGCCATGCGCCTTCAATTCTGAAGCCACCACACTTTCATATACCGAACCTAGATTAATACTCCTTTCATCTCTGATTATCGGCATCACATTCGTCTCATACAGCACTGCCGTGAGCAAGCCCACATCATTCATATACAACTTCATCAAATTCTTCGTCATTGTCTCCGCCAGAGGATATTTCGGATTTGATATCGCCATAACTTCCAGCGCTATACCTGAGCTTATCAAGTACTCAAACTCATCAACATAGTCACTATATCGGCTCCCTTTCTTTCCTTCTATATCCTTTATCACCACACGTTTCTTCTTATTCTCCATGTTTGATGGAATAAGCTCATACAACCGCTTTATCTGCAATCTACGCCCACTTTCATACTTTGACGCATCTGCTGCATACAAGCGCATTATATCCTGTTGTATTGCTCTGATTTCTACTATATTTTGCGTCTTCACATATTCATTCACTGCATCCGGCATACCTCCCACTATCAGATACTTCCTAAACAAATCCATAAGCCTAGTGTGTATCGACTCCGATAGCGTCTCTCTCGCCAATAACTTACTTTTTATCGTATCAATTGCATACTGCCCAAAATTATTCGCTATCAAAAATTCCTCAAAATCCAACGGATACATCGTCATTATGCGCAATGACCCAACTGGCACTGACGTTGTATAGCGCATCGCCACTCCCAGCAGTGAGCCGCTCGCTATGTACGTGAACCTCCCATCTGCATTTAAAAACTTCAGCAAAGTCAGCAGATGCGGATACTCTTGTATCTCATCTAGAAATACAACTGTATTTTCTCTCGTTGCATTTCGCAACTTTTCGCCTGCTACGGTGCTCAGCACAAAATAAAAATCTTCTAAGCTTTTTGCCGTTGCAAACGACTGGCTATTTTCTCTATCTTCTACCATGTTGATTTCTATGTAGTTCTCATACATAGCACTACAAACATGACGTATTATATACGATTTCCCCACTTGGCGGGCTCCCTCAACCAACAACACTTTGTTGTCTGATGATTCCAAATAGTCTTTGATTTGTTTTTCTATTTTTCGATAAAGCATGGCGTTTTACACTTTTTCTGCATTTTTACACCCCCAAAATTACACTTTTTCCACGAATTTACCATACAAAAAACACACTTTTTCCGTATTTTTGACCCTCAAAAAACACACTTTTCCGAAAAACGCCACAAATCAGCACCTCGCCTACGCGCTTGTAATTAGGTAGATAGCCATTTTTTTCGTATCTTTGCATCCAATTTCTCAAGTTGTAAAAAAGATTGTAAATGTCCCAAAATAATAACGCTGACAAGCAGGCCAAACTGCCTTCGCTTGCCATTTCTATTGTCCCTGTTGCCCTGTTGCTCTTGTGGCTTATCGGTTTAATCGTGTTCAAAGGCACTGATGCCGTTAGCGAATACAGCCCCATTGTGCTCCTCGCAAGCGGTGCGCTCTCGCTGCTCCTCGCTGCCGCTACAAAGTGTATCAACAAACAAAACCTCATCGACGGTTTCAAGCGCAGCGCTCAGCAAATTCTGCCAACCGTCCCCCTGCTCATTCTCATCGCTTTGGTATCAACCACTTGGATGCTCAGCGGCGTTGTCCCAACATTTATTGACTACGGTCTCCAAGTGCTAAACCCTCAATTCTTCCTCGCTCTAACTTGCGCCGTCTGCGCTTTCGTTTCCGTGCTCACCGGTAGCTCTTGGACCACTATTGCCACCATCGGCGTAGCGCTTATGGGCATCGGCACCGTTATGGGATACAGCGAAGGCTGGATTGCCGGTGCTATCATCTCCGGCGCATACTTCGGCGACAAAATCTCCCCATTGAGCGACACCACCGTCATCGCTTCCAGCAGCTGCAATGTCGACCTTTTCGACCACATCCGATACCTCATGGTCACCACCGTGCCCGCAATGAGTCTATCGCTGATTATTTTCATGATCGACGGCCTTTTCCTTGGCGGCGCAAATGCCCAAGAAGTTAACGACTCCGAACTCATTAACGCTCTCCACTCCACTTTCAACATATCACCCTGGGTGCTCATCGTCCCGGCAATCACTGCCACTCTCATTGCTCTGCGCGTAAACACCCTCATCACTCTCGCTGCAAGTGCCGTCGCCGGATTCGTTGCAATGTTCGTATTTCAGCCGCAGATCGTTGCCGACATAAACGTGCTTCACGCACTTTGGTCTGACACCTCATTCACCACCAACAGCGCCCGCCTCAACGACCTCGTTTCAACATCTGGCATCATGGGCATGATGAACACCATTGAGCTCGTGCTCTGCGCAATGATTTTTGGCGCTGCCCTGCTTGGCACAGGCATGCTTCGCTCAATTGCCAACGCTTTCACTCATCGCCTTTCTCACCGCCGCTCTGTAGTCTCAGCCACCGTAGGCAGCGGTCTATTCCTCAACTGCTGCACCGCCGACCAATATCTCTCCATCATCATCTGCTCAAACATGTATCGCGACGTCTATCAACGCTTCTCTCTTGAGCCGCGCCTACTCAGCCGCACAATCGAAGACTCCGTGTCTGTCACATCCGTGCTTATTCCCTGGAACTCTTGCGGCGTAACTCACTCTGCCGTGCTCGGCGTGCCAACACTCACCTACCTGCCCTACTGCCTCTTCAACATCCTCTCTCCGCTGATGTCGCTAGTTATGATTTGGACAGGATATCGCGTGCGCACACTCGCCGTCAACCTCCAAAAATAAGCCCAATCACGGCAATTTGGTTGACACCCATCCTACCAACACCGATGCCACCAACGTAGCGCCACACGTGCCCCATAGCCCCAAATTCAGAGGCACAAACACATACTCCGCCAACGCCAAGTGGCTCATGTATATCCCAAACGAGCACACACTCACAAGTGTCACCGTCCGTACAACAACTTTCGGTGCCGTTTTCACATAGCTGAGCAATCCAAACACCAGCATATTAAACGCCATCAAATTTATCGACATATCATTGTTAAAAACTTCGGCATAGTCCCACTTCAGCCCCGTGATTGTTGCTCGCACGCCAAAGATTACGCCCAAGAAAAACGTGATAGCCCAAAACGCCGTTTGCCCCTTCTTTGTGCGCTCTTGCAGCGGCCAACGGGTCAAATAATATCCGGCAACCATATAGCCCACATAATTGAAAAACGGCGCAACGATTGTCTCTTGCGGCTCCAAATGAAAATGCAACGACGCAAACTTCAACAGCCCCGACAACAACCATAGTCCCAAAAAATACTCAACCGACCTTCGCGATGCCCGCTCCAGCCACGGCGATATCACCGGCGCAAACAGATACAACCCTATCAGCGCATACACAAACCACGCCGCATTCCACGACGGATAAAACAACAGCCACATCACATGGTCTTTGAGCACATACAACGCATCGTGCTTCACAAACACAGCGAGCACGGCATAAACCACCGTCCACACCAAAAACTGAGGCAAAATCTTCTTCAATCTGCCTTTCACAAAATTCACACCGCCACCTTTAATGGGAAATATCAGCGCCCCGCTTGTCATAAAAAACAACGACGCCGACCCGATAAAAAGGTTCGCCCACAACAACGTGTTATCCTTATAAAAAAAGCTCGCAGTGTGCGAAAAAAGCACGCCTATTATACTGAAGGCGCGTATAACATCAAGATAAAATATCCGCTTCTTCTCCGACATAATTATTACTTTTCGTACAAACTCAATGCCTTCGTATACTCGCCTACAAGCATAGCTTTCAACTCAGGCGGCGATATCACCTGCAAACGCGACCCATACGACAACAACTCCGCCACAAGGTCATCCGTTATGCGCATCTGATAATAAAATATCGAAAATCCATCGTGCACAACCTCCTGTTGCGAATGATGCAAAGGCAAATCGCGCAAATAATTCGCATTTCGGTGGTCAGCTCTTATCGCTATCTTCTTCGGCGCATTCTGCGTCACAACTATACCAAACGCATCATGAAAATACGCATCCGGATCAAAATCAGCCGGCATCTGATAATTATCCAACTGCAACGTCGGATTTATCATACGGTCAAGCGCATACGTCTTTATCTTGTTCTCTTGCACATGACGCCCCACACTGTACCAGCGCTGCTTGAATATCTTCAAAAAATACGGTTCAAATATCACACCTCGGTTTGGCCGACTGCGCGTATAATTATGATAGTCAAAACACAAACGCACACCCTGCTGTATCGACGATATAACCACTCCAAGATTCTCTCGAGCAGACGGCACATCTTCCAAAAATATGCGATTACTGATATCACGTGCCGACGACAACACATCTGTCACTGCTCGCGAATTCAACAACCAGTTTGTCACATTTTTATCATGCGGATCGTCCTCTTCTATATAGTACTCATACGTTGACGCATCGCACTCTATATTGATATTAAATATCTCTTGTATCGCACGCCGATAATTAAACAACGTGCGGCGGCAAAGCTTGCTCCCATCGTTAAAGCTGGCTTTCTCCCAGCGCTCATTGAGCTCCTTGCGCGTGATGCGGCCGCGACGCTTTATTATGTCTATCAGCCACAAATAACGATTATACAAATCTCTTGGCATGGTTCTTTTATTTTTATGCGGTAAAGATAGAGAAAATTCCTTTTACACCAAGGTTAAACTATGTATACATTTATAAATGTATCATAATTACTACTCTTTATTTTGTCATCTCGCCAAAACAAGCTACCTTTGCATCATATACATCACGGGGTATTAGCTCATCTGGTAGAGCGCAACACTGGCAGTGTTGAGGTAAGCGGTTCGAGTCCGCTATACTCCACCATCGCGCGAATTTGGCATTCCCAAGTTCGCGCTTTTTTTATTCCCCCACCCTCTTTTTACTCCTTACTTACAAACAAAGAGGGGCTGCACCATTTGGCGCAGCCTCTCCCGATTAGATTTATGGATAGAAAATTATTATTTACGTATCATGTATTTCTTTCCATTAACAATGTAGATGTTTGTTTCGAGGTTGCGTACATCTTCTGCACTTGCATTCTGAAGAACGCGCACACCACGCAAATTATAAACATCAACCTTTTCTGCACCATCGGCAAAGATTGATGCAACACCACTTGCGTCTACAACATAGTTGAAACGAAGTTCGTCGCCACTATAACCATCTACAGTGTATGAACCCTTAGGAAGTACAAGTGTGTATTTACCTGATGTTCCGATTGTAGCAAACTCTATGTGCAAAGGTTTACCTACTGCATCGCTATTGATATACGATTCTGTGCTGTATGTCTTATTGCCACTTTCATCTTCAATGTAGAACTTAGTGGTATTTGTGTAATTATTCAACTGCACAGTTGTTATGCCGGTGAATGTGATATTGAACTCTGAGAGGCTTGAAACTGTGCCTTCTTGCGGGTCTATTGTTGTTGTAAATTCAGGAGCTTTTTGGTCTACTGTAAATACAATAACAATTTCGGCATTTGTAGCACCGTCTGCGCCAACAACTCCTGCCGGAACAACAATTTTATACTGACCGTTTGCAAGTACCGGATTCCATGCGTTAAGTGCAAATACCAGCTTATTGCCATCAGCCTCGTAGTACAAACCTTGTGCATAATCCCATCCGTATTCTTCGCTCCATACGTAGATTTCCGGATAGTCATCACCTTCATCATAGAGCACTATGTCTTCGTCGGTGTCAAATGTGAGAACCAACTCAGAGAAATCGCTAACAACATCGTTGTCGTTAATGTTTGATGTGTAGTCAAGAAGGTCTTGTTCTACTATCACATAGTTGTCTGATACTATGTCTTGTCCGGCTACACCGTCTACAGTGTACATAGCTCCGGGCACGTGGAGTTGATATGTACCGGCTTTTCTGAATTCGGCATATCCAATTTTGAATGTCAATGTGTTACCTTCTGCGCTATATTCTCTCGGCAACATTGATGCTGCAATTTCTTCGGTGTCTACATTTACGAGTGTTGCAAGGAAGTCGTTCTTGATTGCGTTCTCAACAAATTTAACTTCCGTTGCATTGTTTATAGTTACTGAGAACTCATGCAATGACACATATGAACCTGCCGGCGGAGTGATTGTAGCGTAATCTTGCTCAGGAGCTGTGTAGTTGTATACGCGCACAATTTCTTCATTTTCAATACCGTCGATAAGGAATGTACCTGCGGGGATTGTCAATGTGTAAGTCTGTGTGTAAAGCTCATCTTGAGGTATGATTACAATGCTTTGTGCTTGAATCATTTCACCGTCATTAAGCATCACTTCTGCATCGTCACCGAATCGGCTGTCAAAGTATGTCAACCTTACGTATTTGTCGATTGATGCATTCGGATTTTCCTCAATCTTGCTAACACCTTCATACTTAACTTCAATTGATGTGAGGTCTGTTACATCGCCGGCTTCAGGGCTTACGGTGTATTTTTGATTTGCTGCAGATGCCACAATTGTGTACACGCCTGACAACACTTCTTGACCTGCTTCGTCATCAAGTTTGAAGCTTTCTCCAGGTATTCTGAGTTGATATTTACCGGGAGTGGTAAACTCTGCTGAGCCTACTTTAAATTTCATTACGTTGCCCTCTGTTGAGTAACCTGAAGGCCACATGGTTGCTCCGGCTGCTGTGCCTTCAACACCTTCAAGTTTCGGATATTTACCATTCGAGAAGTCGAATTCTACTTTTTGAGCATTGTTGAAAGTTACTGTGAATTCATACAATGATGTGTATTCACCGGCTTCCGGAAGTATTGTTGCATAGTCTTGTTGTGCTACTGCATAGTTGAATTCCTCAACAATAACAGGGCTTTCAACGCCGTCAATCAAAAATGCACCGGCACCTACTGTAAGTTTAAATTTACCTTCAACTTGGTCACTGTCTTCAACGAAGAACAAAATGTCCTTGCCGGAAACCTGAGCAGTTACAGGAATACCGGCACTGCCTTCTCTGAGCTTATCATTTGAATATTCAAGTGTGATGATTGCATCGTCAACAACAACCACTTCTTTCTTGTTTGAGCCCCATGAGCCCCAACCGCCGGTTGTGCCGCCATTGAAGTTTGATGCATCTCCGCTGAGCAAATTGGTAAAATTACCGTCTTCCTTCACGCCAAATTGTACATCGTCAATCCAATAGCTGCCTTCAACTGCACCAAAGTTAAGGATGATGCGGTTTGAATCTTCGTATGAAGGAGTAAATTCGGTTTCATATTCAGCCCACGCTGTACCAACTGCAAAATCCTTGTAACCACCTTGGCTGCTATAAGTTGTGCCATTCTGATATTGGAATTGCAATTGTCCGTCAGCTGTTGTTGATCTTGCCTTAAACTTGAAAACGTAGGTCTTTTCTTGGCTTAAAGGCTCATCAAATGTGTAAGCAAACTGTGCATCCCACTTATTTTTGTTACCATTATTGGTAAGTCTTACGCTTGATGTGCCATCATGTCCGGCTGTTGCATCTACGATAGTTCCTGCATTGCCAAATGTCACAACAATCGGAGAAATTGTGCTTACATTGCCATCTTCATCTGCTTCAGGTTTAACTGTGTATTCCAAAGTCTTATCTGAAGTACCGATAGTGTAATTAAATTGGAGAGCTTCACCGGCAACACCATTCAAAGTGTAGCTTCCTGCGGGCACATAAAGAGTATATGTACCGGCTTCTGAAACACTGCCTACAATACTGAATGAAAACTTGTTACCATCGGCTGTTCCCGCTATAGCACTAGCAACTCTATTTCCTGAGGCATTCTGAATGTACGGGAATGCACTTTGAGTGATAGTAGCCGCAACGGTTGCGCCCTCATCGAAAGTAATTGTAAAACTTTGCAGAGATTCACACGTTCCCTCTGCAGGTTCGATTGACACGGCATAAGCATTGCCAGCACCGCAAAAAGCCGATGCGACTATTGCTATAATGGCAAATGCAAATTTCAGCAATCGATTTGATTGTAAAGATTTAACCATAATACAAGATTTAATATAAAATAGAAGAATAATGATCTAGCTTAGAAGTTTGTAAACATTTCTAACTGGTAATCAAATTATTTGCAAATCTGTGTTTTTATCCGAGTTTACGTAAGTATTTATTTGAAAGTTACAAAATTAGCCAATTATCAATTCCCCACAAACAAAATTAAGTAAAAATAAGTTAACGCCACCTATCCCGCGCGTATTT
>CAZGAN010000049.1:0-12648 GCA_964523655.1 uncultured Bacteroides sp. | reverse complement strand
ACCGCTTGCGGTTGTGTTGGTTTTGGTATGTGGGTAAATATTTGTATTTTTGTGGGGATATTATTTTATTTGGAAAATTATGAGCATAAATAGATTTTTGGCTATTGTGGTTTGCACACTGTGCTGTGGCGCAGTTTTTGCTCAGAGCCGCGGGCCGGAGATGCGTGTCCTGACTCCAAAGGAGTCGAAGGAGCCGACTGATACGTTTAATTTTGAGGAGCGTCCGTATTTTTTGTTGATAGAACAGTCGGAGAAAGCTCTTGAAGAAAATGATTATGAGTCGGCAGCTCGTAGGCTGATTGAGGCTATGAGTGTTGAGCCTAAAAATCCGCTGAATGTGGCATTGATGACCAATCTTGGTATGATATATTATTATGACGAACAAGATTCGTTGGCTTTGTCAACGCTAAATGAGGCAGTGCGTAGGTCTCCGCGCCTGATAGGTGCTCATGAGATGCGTGCGCGTGTGCTTACGGGCATGGGCAGAGATGCTGAGGCTTATGATGATTATAGTGCTATTATAGAGATAGATTCGGTGAATTCGAATGCGCGGTTTATGCGTGGCATGATGGCTCTATATCGTGGTGATAAGGAGACGGCCCAGGCCGATATTGATGTGCTGAATAAGGTTGTTCCGCTCACGCGCAACACAATGTTGGCAAATGGCACGTTGTGTGCTATGACCGGTCGTGACCAGGAGGCAATTTCGTATTTCAGAAAGTTGCTTGATGTTGAGAAGATGCCTGAGTATTATGCGTCGTTGGCAGGATGTTTGATAGCGGTTGATAATTTGGATGAGGCATCGAAGACTATAGGCGATGGGCTGGAGCGTTATCCGAATGACCCGGAGCTATACTACTATAGGGCAAAGTTGAATAAGTTGCGCTATATGCCTGAAGATGCACAGCGTGATGCACAAAAGGCAATAGAGTATGGCGCAGACCCGCGCAAGGTAGCAGAAATTTTTAAATAAAAAGATAGAGACATGAAACGTGTATTTTTAGTATTATTTGTTTTTATCGGCTTTTTGGCAGCATCGGCACAAGAAGCAGTGATAAATGTTGCGTCGTACAATGTGCGCCAAAAAAATGATGGAGATATAAGCAATGGAAATGGCTGGGAACAGCGATATCCGTATGTCGCATCAATCATACGTTTTCATGATTTTGATATAGTAGGCACTCAGGAGGCTTTTAAGTTTATGCTCGACGATTTGTCGGAAGCGTTGCCTGAGTATAGTTACATAGGCGTTGGCCGTGAAGATGGAGTTGATGCCGGAGAACATAGCGCAATATTCTATCGCACAGATGAGTTTGATGTGATAGAGCATGGCGATTTTTGGCTGAGCGAGACTCCGGATGTTGCCGGCTCAATAGGCTGGGATGCGGTGTTGCCGCGTATATGCACATGGGGCCATTTTCGCCATAAAGCTACCGGAAAAGAATTTTTGTTTTTCAATTTGCACATGGACCATATAGGCAAGCAAGCTCGAGTTGAGAGTGCGTATCTTGTGCAAAGAAAAATGGCAGAAATAAATGATTCGCTACCTGCGTTTTTGACCGGCGATTTCAATGTTGACCAAACACATCAGTCGTATGACGCATTGACTAAGACCGGGAAGTTGAAAGACTCGTTTGAGGTTGCTCAATTCAGATATGCACCCAACGGCACGTTTAATTCGTTTAATGCGGCGTATTACACTGAGAGTCGTATAGATCACATAATGGTGACACCAAATGTGCGAGTGCTGAAATATGGTGTGTTGACCGATACATATCGCACAGCACCCAAAGAAGCTCCGGCATACGATAAAGGACAAGATGCGCCATCAGAGATAAAGTTTCGCACATACGAAATACGCATACCGTCAGATCATTACCCGGTGCGAGCAACGGTGTCAATTCCATGATACTTATAAAGTTAGCAAGGAAAACAAAAAATAGATAAAATTTTTATAAATTTTTTCGAGCAAAAAATTGCATAAGTTTGCAGAAAAAATTTTATCTTTGCATTGATGAATACAACGATACGACATATTGAATTTCTAGTATCCACGCACAATTGTGTTGTGATACCCGGCATCGGAGCTATTTTGGCGCATCGAAAGAGTGCTCAAATCAGCGCTGATGGCATGAGTATCATGCCGCCGTGCCGTGTTTACACATTCAATGGCGACTTGACACAAACCGATGGTTTGGTTGAGCAGTCGGTAGCTCGTGGTTTGCAAATCAGCTACGAGAGAGCGACGTCGATTGTATCGTCGGATGTTGACACAATGCGTCACCAGCTAGCCAATGACCATAGCGTGTCGTTGGGCAGAATAGGAACGCTGGAGTCAGATGCCGAGGGCAATGTGCAGTTTAAGGCATTTGAGTGTGATGGCATTACTCCGGGCATGAGCTGGCTGCAGCCGCTTGATTTGAGCAAGGCTAAGCCAACAGTTAATGCTGACGAGGAAGTAGAGACTGTGGGCAGAACACGCCGCATACTCTCGCCGGTAGCACGATTTGCTCGTGGCGTTGCAGCTGCGGCTGTAATCGCTGTGATAGCTTTTGCATCGTCAACACCTATTACCATTAAAGATGCAAATTATGCCTCAATAGCGTTGCCTGAGGTGAAAGCCCCGAAGGCAGAATATGTGCCATCGACAGCGCTTCCGATATTGAACCTTGTAGACAACAAGGCAGCGCAAGCCACTCCGGTTGACACTGCCGCACGTGCCGCATATCAGCGTGCGCAAAAAATGTTGGCACAACAACCGATGAAAGCAGAGCAAAAGGCCGTGCAACCGCAAAGTGTTGAAGCACCCGTGCAAGCAAAAGCAGCTCCGGCAATACGCTTCAATGATAGCGATGCATATTGTATAATTGTTGCTTCAGTTAATAACACCGAAGAAGCACAAGAATACATTGAAGAAGCTAAACGCAAATACGGTGAACGCTGTGAACTATTGAAACAAGACGGTCGATTCCGCATATATGCAGGAACCGCTGCAACCACTGTTGCTGCACGTGAAATGATTAGCAGCAGCATAGCAAAGCGTCATCCCGGAGCATGGGTATGTGCACGCTAATGCTTGAAAAAGATATCCCCCAAAAAATACAATAAACATATCAATAAATCTGTATGGAGAACTTGCATCAGTTGCTCATAGAGCGCCATAGTATACGCAAATATACAGACCGCGAAGTTAGTGCGGAAGACGTTAAAACAATATTGCAAGCAGCTTTGCTCGCACCGTCAAGTAAGAGCGTGCGACCGTGGCAATTTGTTGTAGTAGAGAACAAAGAAAAGCTAAATATACTTTCAGGATGTAAACCCATAGCAGCACACGCCATAAAGGGCGCGGCTTTTGCAGTTGTTGTGCTGGGCGACCCCGGGAAAAGCGATATGTATGTTGAAGATACGGCAATCGCAGCGCAACTTATGCAATTGCAAGCAGCAGACTTGGGTATAGGTTCATGCTGGATACAGGTGCGCAATCGTTTTAATGCGGAAGGCGAGCCGGCAGAAACTTTGGTGCAAGAGACACTAGGCATACCTGAGTATTTGAAGGTTGAGTGCATCATGTCGTTTGGATATCCGAATGAGACACGCCGTCCCGTTGACGAAAGCAAACTGAAATGGGAAAAAGTACATATTGAGCAATGGAGCGACCGCGAGTCAGAAGAAGCATAGCTGACAAGGCGAGTGTTGTTGTGCTTGGAGCCGGAAATGTGGCAACACATTTGTGTGGCGCGCTTAGCAAAGTTTGCGATGTGAAGCAAATATGGTCGCGCAACAAGGAGCATGCACAGCGATTGGCAGAAACGACTCAATGTGGCAAAGCAATAGATGATTTAGCCGACATAGATAGAGACGCCGATTTTTATATAATATCGGTGCCCGATAATGCTATAGCGTCAGTGGTGCAGGCAATGCCTGCGGTTGGCGGCATAGTGGCTCATACGTCGGGTAGTGTGGGCATGGAAGTGCTCGCAGCCGGCAAGGCGACACGTTATGGCGTGTTTTATCCGTTGCAAACATTCTCGCGACAAAAGGCGGTGAATGTGTCGGAAATACCTTTTTTTATAGAAGGTAGTGACGATGAAGTGACAACGTTGCTTATGAGTTTGGCTGAGAGGCTCACAGATAAGGTATATAAGGCGGACAGTAAACAACGCGCCACGCTGCACATAGCGGCGGTTTTTGCGTGTAACTTTGCGAATCACTTGTGGGGCATCTCGGCTGATATACTTGCGCAATCGGGCTATAGTTTTGACGTGTTCAAGCCACTTTTGCAAGAGACGCTGCGCAAGGCCTTTGAAATGGGACCAACGGCGGCACAAACCGGGCCGGCAAAGCGCGGAGACATGAATGTGATAAATGGTCACCTTGCGAAGTTGGACGGTGATAGACACGAGTTGTATGAGCTTATTACAAAAATGATATTAAACAATAATCATGAGTAAGACAAGTTTTGACTTAAGTACCATAAATGGCGTGGTGTTTGATGTTGACGGAGTGTTGTCGCCGTCAACGATACCGATGAATGAGAGCGGTGTGCCAATGCGTATGGTTAATATAAAAGATGGATATGCAATGCAGCTTGCGGTGAAACGCGGGTTGAAGATGGCAATCATCACCGGAGCAAACACACCGTCGATAACAGTGCGCTATAATGCGCTGGGCATAAAAGACGTGTATCTCAAGGCTGCGGAAAAGTTGCCGGTGCTCAATGAGTGGATGGCAAAGGAAGGACTTCAGGCTGGTGAGGTGCTTTACTGCGGTGATGATATACCTGATATCACAGCTATGGAGGTTGTTGGTTTGGCGGTTGCGCCGGCTGATGCAGCCCATGAGGTGAAAGATATGGCAGGATATATCACAGAGGCGGCAGGCGGCTACGGTGTAGCACGCGAAGTGCTTGAGCAGATATTGAGAGCAAAGGGAATGTGGATGAGTGATAGTAAAGCATTTGGCTGGTAGACTATGAATACACCCACAGCACCACAAATCACTGCGAAAAAGGTAATACTCGCATCAAATTCGCCGCGACGCAGAGAGCTTTTGCATCAGATTGTTGCAGAGTTTGAGATAGCGCCATCGCGAGAAGTTGACGAGTCTTATCCGGCGGCGTTATCGGCACTCTCGGTTGCAGAATATATTTCGCGAGAGAAGGCGCAAGCATACGCTGATTTGGTGACAGAAGATAGTTTGCTAATCACTGCCGACACGGTTGTGATATGCAATGGAAAGATAATGGGCAAGCCGAAAGATGCGGCAGAAGCGTCAGAAATGCTTCGCTTGCTTTCGGGACATGAACATGTGGTCACTACCGGATTCACGGTGAAGACAGCCGAAAAGGAAGTGTCGCTGACCGAGGCAACGTATGTCACGTTTGCAAAGCTCACGGAATTGGAGATAGCCGACTATGTTGAGCGGTATAAGCCGTATGATAAGGCCGGAGCTTATGGCATACAGGAATGGATAGGCTGCATAGGCATAGAAGGCATACGCGGTTGTTACTACAACGTGATGGGCTTGCCGCTACATAGATTGTACACAACGATAAAGAACTTATAAGCCAACAGCGGCGTTGAGACCAAAGTATCAACGCCGCTGTTAAAGCATGAATAAAAAATTAAGAAGTTACGGTGCGGTGATTAAGCATTAATCAAAGCTACACTAAAATCTTTTTCGTCCTTAGGATCAACTGTGATAGCAACTTTACCTTCGCGAGCCAACCAGCCGAGAGCAGCAAAGACTTCTTTGTCTTTAAGTTTTGTTGCTTTTTTGAGTTGTTTTACACTCAATGCATTTTCACTCAGGGCATTCCAAATAAGTCCGGCGTTAGTGCCGATAGTTTCTGTGTTCATGTTTAAAAAACAATTTTAACGTTAGACAAACCTCTATATTAGAAATTGTAATATAAAGAAGAATTAATTACATATAAGTTAGGCTGCAAAATTAATTAAATTTTACATAAAACAAGCGCAAAAAGCGATAAAAAATTGATTTTATGATTAAAAAACAATGTTATAGAGCAGTAAAACACTAAAATACAACGAATTAGAGTGTAAATAAAAAAATAGCAAAAAATGCGTAATTCGTAAATTTTTTGTAACTTTATGGGCTAAAAATAGAAGAAACGGCAAAAATATGATAAAAGGCAGAGTAGTACGCAACACAGGGTCACACTATATAGTGGAGACAGAAAGCGGTCAGGAGATTAGCTGTAAGGTGAAAGGTAATTTCCGATTGAAGGGCATCCGCACCACAAATCCGGTAGCGGTTGGAGACCTTGTTGTGCTTGCCGATGCTCCCGACAAGAAGGATGAAACCACGTATATCAAGGCTATAGAGCCGAGACGCAACTACATAATAAGACGCGCCAGCAATCTGTCGAAGGAGTCGCACATCATAGCGGCGAATATAGATTGCGCGATGTTGGTTGTTACGTTGGCACATCCGGCAACATCGACCACATTTATAGACCGTTTTCTAGCTACAGCCGAGGCCTACAATGTGAATGCAATTATTGTGATAAACAAGATTGATTTGCTCGAAGATGAAGACCTTGAGCTGCTTGATGCCGTGAAGTATTTGTACTCTTCGATTGGCTATAAGGTGATAACTGTGTCGGCGAAAAATGATGTTGGCATAGATCTTTTGCGCGAAGAGATAAAAGGGAAGACCGTGTTGCTATCGGGCAACTCAGGTGTTGGTAAATCGACTATAATAAATAAGCTGATACCGGGCATTGATTTGCGCACGGCGGAGATATCGGCGGTGCACGACACGGGTATGCATACGACAACATTTTCGGAGATGTATCATTTGCCCGGCGACGGCAACGGAGATATAATAGACACTCCGGGAATTCGCGGGTTTGGCACAATAGATTTCGATAAGTATGAGGTTGCGCATTATTTCCGTGAGATTTTTGAAGTGTCGCAAAATTGCAAGTTTGGCAATTGCACACACACGCATGAGCCGGGCTGTGCAGTGTTGGCAGCCGTAGAGGAGCAAACAATTGCACAATCGCGATATAATTCGTACCTTAGCATCTTGGAAGACAATAGTGAAGACAAATATAGGAAGGCTTACTAAGAGAAATTCAAGAGTAAGCTAAGCCTAGATAAACTAAAAAACACATATTTAATTGACTAATCTAATAGAGTTATGAGAACATTATTAGTGAATCTTTCGGCTATTCTTCTAGTTGGGGGATTCGGAATAACAAATCGAGTAGAGGCGCAAGTGCAGCTTTCTGCTGCAGACCAGATGGACCTGCTTCAACTGAAGGAACAGCGATTGAATCAGCCTGCAAAAGTGAATAGTAATAATGGTGTGGTGACAGACCAAAATAGCGTTGGAGTGTTGCTAACGTTGCGCGATGGCATTACAGTAGAAGAGCTTGAGGCAAATGGAATGGTTATTGAGGGACGTATCGGTAATCATATCTATGGTAAAGTGCCAATCTTAAGTGTTGAAGATGTGGCTGCGAGCAATGGTGTTATTGCTTTTTCGCTTGACAGAGTGCTGCAGTTGAAAAATGATACGGCCCGTAAGTGTAGCCATGTTGATGAAGTGCAAGCCGGCACCGAACTGTTAAGTGCTTACAATGGCGAAGGGGTGATAGTGAGCTTGACTGACGTGGGGCTAGATCCAAACCACATCACATTTAATGACGATGAAGGAAAGACGCGAGTGAAACGGCTGTGGCAATATAATGATAAAGCAGAGCTGGAGGCATCGTGCACGGAAGAAGATATAAGTGAGTATACAACGGATGATAGTAGTGCTACACATGGAACGCATGTGCTTGGCACGATTACGGGTTCTTGTACATCAAGCTATGGCGGCTTGGATTGGCACGGAATGGCGCCGAAATCAGATATCGCTGTAGTGTGTGGAAGCCTAAATACTTCATCGTTGTTAAGCGGAGTAAAGAATATAATAGATTACGCGAATGAAGTTGGGAAGCCTGTGGTTATAAATATGTCGGTTGGGTATAACTCAGGGCCACATGATGGCAGCGATACTTTCACTGCAGCACTCAATGAGTTGGCGAAAGATACGCCGATTTTTGTGGCTGCCGGAAATGAAGGCGCAAGTCCGGTGGCAGTGACAGGAACGTTTACGGAAGGGAATGGAAATACTATTAAGACGATTTTGGAGACGACAGACTCCGGAAAAAACATAACGGCTATAAATGGAACTCAAGTGTCGGATTCTTTTCAAGGATACGGCGCAATAGAAGTTTGGTCGGATGATGCAACTCCGGTGAATGTATATTTTGATATTGTGTCAGATTCAGATCCATCGACTCCGTTGTACACGTTGGAAGTTACAGAAAGCGGGGTATGTTCAACGAGTGGAACTTATGCTAGTCAAGGAACGGAAGACGGATTTTCAGAATATTATTCGAACGGATATCTCTATGGATATAAAGAAGTTGATGCAACGAATGGTCGCTATTGGACAAGTTTAGCTGTATGTTTAGACCCGAAAAGTGACGCGAATTGCCATGTGGCACTGCGTGTTGAAGGTGAGCAAGGACACAGGGCATTTATATATAATGAAAATAAGTATTTGGCATTCACAGATAATGGATTTGATGGTTACACGAACTATACAGCAGATGGAAGTATCTCGAATATAGCATGTGGCGAAAACACTATTTGTGTTGGAGCATACATATCGCAACCGTATTTTACCGGCGATGTGCAAGATGCAGTGTGCGATTTTTCATCGTGGGGCGTGCTTTGCGATGGACGCGAGCTGCCTGACCTTGTAGCGCCTGGTAGTGTGCTTTTCTCTTCATCGAATAATTACAACGGAGGCTCAATGGTATCAACGACAGAGACATCGGATGGCGAAACAAGAACTGATTATTGGGCTGGTATGGCCGGAACGTCAATGGCTACACCGGTTGCTACCGGAGTTGGTGCATTGTTGCTCTGCGCAGACCCAAATTTGACACCGAGTGAGATTAAAAATATACTTGTAGAAACGGCTACAGAGTATGAAGATCAGAGTGTGAGTGGCGGAGCCGGAAGACTGAATGCCCTTGCAGCGGTGAAGATTGCGGAATATAAGTACACTTCGGTTGGCAATGTGATCAGTACACCGCGTCACGAAATAATTGTGAGCGTGCTTGGAAATAATTGCTGGGATGTTTTTGCATCGGCAGAAAGTGCGTTGCAAGTGAGTGTCAGCAGTGTGTCGGGCGCAGTTGTAAAGCGTGAAAACGTGAGCGGCAATGCTATACTTGATTTGAATGGGCTGCCAAGCGGTATTTACATTGTAAGTATTGGCGGAGAAAAGTCAATGAAAAGCGTGAAGGTGTCAGTTAGATAGGACACATAAATGGGCTAGCGAAGCAAAAAAAATGGTGTGAAAATTGCTTGATACGCGCAGATTGTGTAATTTTGTGCGTAAATTCATAATTGTGTCCATACTATGGCAATAAATCAAGAAAACGATCCTATAAAATTTAAAAAGCATAAGGAAGAGCAAACAGGAAACAAGACCGTTCGCCGCATTTGGTATTGTGTTGGAGGCGGTATGTTGGCCTTGGTGTTGTTTTTCATATTGATATATAATGGTATAATCGGGTATATGCCTCCGATTGAGGAGCTGAAGAATCCGAAAGACCGCTTTGCGTCAATAATCTATACGTCAGACGGCGAGGAGATGGGCAGATATTTCAAGAATACCGGCAACCGTGTGTATGCTGATTATGATGAGATATCGCAGAATGTGGTTGATGCGTTGATAGCGACTGAGGATTCACGATTTGAGGAGCACTCAGGCATAGATATACGTGCGTTGTCGCGTGTGTTGTTTAAGACTGTGCTGTTGCGTCAAAAGAATGCCGGAGGTGGATCAACAATCACTCAGCAGTTGGCAAAGCAATTGTACACGCCGCCAAGTGACGGAGTGTTTTCGCGTGCGATACAAAAGCCTATTGAGTGGATGATAGCAGTGAAACTTGAGCGCTATTATTCAAAAGAAGAGATAATAAAGATGTATCTTAATCAGTTCGACTTTCTCTACAATGCAGTGGGAATTAAGTCGGCTGCGCAGGTATATTTCAATAAAGATGCAAGGAATCTAAATCTGCAAGAGGCAGCAACGCTTGTTGGTATGGTTAAAAATCCGGCTTATTATAATCCGGTTCGCCATCCGGAGCGCACACGTGAGCGTCGCAATGTGGTGTTCCAGCAAATGGGAAAAGCCGGACTGTTGACAGATGCACAGATTGATTCGTTGTCGAATTTGCCGATGGATTTGGATTTTCATCGCATAGACCATAAAGAGGGTATCGCACCGTATTTCCGCGAAGAGTTGCGTCGCTATCTCACGGCGAAGCAGCCGGCGAGAGCTAACTATCCGTCATGGGATCAACAGCGTTTTGTTGATGACTCTATAGCGTGGGAAACAAATCCGCTGTTTGGTTGGATAGAAAAGAATCCGAAAGCCGACGGCTCGTATTACGATATTTATAACGATGGCTTGCGCATTTATACAACTATTGATTCGCGCATGCAGCGTTATGCCGAGAAGGCGGTGAATGAGCACATGAAGGATTTGCAACAGCGTTTCTTTAAAGAGAAACGTGGGTCGGCATCGGCACCTTATACCAGCGACAGTGAAGAATTGTCGCCGGCAACACGCAAAAAATTGATAAAGAATGCGATAGCTCAAAGTGAGCGTTATCGTGTGTGCAAGGTTGCCGGACTCAGTGATGCTGAGATAGAGGCACAGTTTAATACGCCTACCGATATGACAGTGTTTAGCTATTCGGGGCCGATTGACACAGTGATGACTCCGCGCGACTCGATACTGTACACAAAGTCGTTCTTGCGCACAGGTTTCATGTCAATGGATCCGCGAAATGGACATGTGAAGGCATACGTTGGAGGTCCGGACTTCCGATTCTTCCAATATGATATGGTATCTCTTGGCCGTCGTCAGGTGGGTTCAACAATCAAGCCGTTCTTGTACACCTTGGCAATGGAGGATGGCTATAGCCCGTGTAGCACATTCTTGAATTCGCAGCCGGTGTACACCTTGTCAGATGGTACGACATGGGCACCGCGTAATGCCGGCAGTGCGCGTGTTGGAGAGATGGTTGATTTGCGTTGGGCGTTGACAAACTCAAATAACTGGATTTCGGCACGAGTGATAAATGAAGTTGGCCCGGCACGATTGGTGAAATTCATGCATAGCATGGGTATAACCAGCCATTTGCCGGCAGTGCTATCTCTTTCACTAGGTTCGAGTGAAATAACACTACATGAGATGGTTAGTGCGTTTACAGCCTTTGCAAATAAGGGAATGCGCGTTGACCCGATTTATGTGACAGCGATAGCAGATAATAATGGAAATATCATAGCAAGTTTCACACCGCAACAAACAGAGGTGATAAGTGAAAAGGCATATTACAGAATATTGTCGATATTGCTGAATGTGGTAGATAGTGGTACAGGTAATCGTCTGCGTCGTGCACCTTATGGCTTGACAGCTCAAATAGGAGGTAAGACCGGTACAACCAATAACAACTCAGACGGTTGGTTTATGGGCTTTACACCTGAGCTAGTGTCGGGAGTATGGGTAGGCGGTGAAGAACGCTACATACACTTCAACACAATGGCAAATGGACAGGGTGCTGAAATGGCATTGCCTATCTATGGTAAATTTATGCGGAGTGTTTATAATGACCGCTCGTTGCAATATAGTCAGTCATCGGAATTTGTGTTCCCGCCGTATATAAGTCTTTGTGACGGATATGTGCATGAGGAATCGCAGGCCGAGGAGACGACTATGGACGAGTCGGTATTTGACTAGTCTATAAATCATGATACAGACGGAGTATGATATTGAAAATCTAGCAGTGAAGTACGGTTTTTTGCCGTTCTTCACTTGTGGAATAGAGGGCTTTTCGATAGAAGAAATGACTCCGGAGTATCTATGGTTTTCGGATGAGCAAGACGGGCCGTGGGAATGGAAGGGGCCGATTATTGCCATGGGGAGTGTTGCCTATGGCAAATTTTTTAGAGGGAAAGCCGGATTTGTCAGTTTGGAATGGTTGCCTGATTTGATTAATTATAGGCGCTGGAAGATGAAACTGAAAAAGACGTCGCCCGAAAAAAAGATACTAGATGTGTTGATAGAGAATGAGTCGATGATGTCGAATGAGCTCAAGGCGCGATGTGGCTATGATGCGAATCCCAAGGAAAAGATTTCGCAGATAGAGAAAGCGTATAATCGGGCAAATAAGCAAAAGCGAGAGCCGAGCTTAAAGGCGCGGTTTGATGCTTTGATAAATCATTTGCAAATGGCTACGTTGGTGTGTATAGCCGATTTTGAGTATAATTATACAAAAACCGGTAAGCGCTATGGGTGGGGTAGAGCACGCTATACGACGCCGGAGCTAATGTATGGTGAGATGGAGATGCCTAAGCGCACACCACGACAGTCGCTGGAGCGCATGGTAAACCATCTGCAGCAGCAATTGCCTGAGGCCTCACCGGCAGCGATCAGACAGCTGCTGGAATAGAAACTTTTCCGATATGCCCTAGATCGAGTGTAACTACCACTAATGCGTACCTTTGGCACGCACTATGCGGGTTGGCTTGTCCCCGGAGATGCGCTCGT
>CAZGAN010000048.1:0-12658 GCA_964523655.1 uncultured Bacteroides sp. | reverse complement strand
ACTGTTATTTTTGCCATTGCGTTATATGGTAGCTATCTGGTTTAGTTTTTTATAGGGCAAAGATAACGAATAGGTTTGAGCTATCCAACGTTTCAATCCCTTATTGTTCATTAATCTTTCGGCGTTTCATCGCGCTGACAAATGACACAGCCACATTTCCAATCCTGAAAACGTGGCTGTGTTGTTATTCTTATTATTGATATAGAACTATAGAACTTCGCGGAGTAGGGTCGCCAAAAGAGCTATGCCTTTTTCAATCTTTTCTTCGGTCATAAACGAGAAGTTCATGCGCATGGTGTTGTGTCCGAGTCGTTGGTCGGTGTGAAAAAATTCGCCGGCAACGTAAGCAACGCCACGATTGAGCGCTACATCGTAAAATTTGACTGCCTCAAAGCCTTTGGGCAATGTGAGAAATAGAAATAATCCACCTTGTGGATGAGTCCAAGTCACGCCTTCTGGCATGTGTTTCTCAAGAAGAGAAAGCATCAAGTCGCGTTTGCGTTTGTAGAGCGCGATGCTTTTTTTGAGATTTGCGTCAAGTTTACCTGATGCAAGAAACTCGGCTGCTACGTATTGGTCGAATACGGGCGGGCAAAGGTCAAGAGATTGTTTGCAAACGTAGATTTTGTCGAGCAACTCGGGGTTGCCGAAAATCCAACCCAAGCGAAATCCCGGGGCCATGATTTTGGAGAATGAGCCGAGATGGAGCACGTTGTCGGGTGCAAGGGAGTAGATTGTTGCAACATCTTCGCCTTCATATCGGAGTTCGCGATAAGGGGCGTCTTCAATGATTACAATTTCGTATTGCTTCGCGATATCTGCAAGCGCTTGGCGGTGTGAGAGTGGTAATGTTTCGCCCGACGGGTTTTGAAAGTCGGGGATTGCGTAGATGAAGCTCACTTTTTTACCGGCATTGCGCGCAGTGGTGATTGCGTTGATGTAGTCGGCTTTAAAGCTTGCAACGTCATCTGAATATGTCACACCAACTATTTCAGCACGATATGAGCAAAACGATTGCAATGCGCCGAGATATGAAGGTTGTGAGGTGATTATTACATCACCGGGGTTCACCATGACACGTGTGCACACATCAATACCTTGCTGTGATGATGAAGTGACTTGAATACGCTCAAGGGCGATGCCATAGCGCGCAGATAGTGCTTCACGCAATTCGGTGACGCCTTGCGTGGCTCCGTATTGGAATGCGCGAGCTCCGTACTTGTCGATTACTTCCGACATTATTGTGCGAAACTCTTCAAGCGGGAATGTGTCGGCTGATGGATATCCACCGGCGAATGAATATATTGAGTTTAAGTCGACTTTTTTGAAAATATCGCGTACGGGGGAACGGAAAAATGATGCTACGTCGTCAGAAAATGTATAGTTCATCGCAGTAAATCTTCGAGTACAACAGATGCAGAGGTTTTTTCATCGCGATATTTCACAATCACGGGAGTGTATAGGTGCACTCCTTTTTCGGCGCCGGGGCCTTGAGTGATTGGACGGCTGCCGGCAACAACTACAGCGCCGGCGGGTACTACCATTTGACCTTGCTCGTTGGCGCGTATGTATTCGCCTGTTGTTGCATCAAACAATGCGGTTGATTTGTTAATGATTACACCTGTGCCGATAACAGCATGCTCTTTTACGATTGTACCTTCGTATATGCCACAGTTGCCTCCGATAAACACATTGTCTTCAATAATTACGGGGAGGGCTCCAACCGGCTCGAGAACACCGCCGAGTTGAGATGCCGCTGAGAGGTGCACGTGTTTTCCGACTTGTGCGCATGAGCCAACGAGAGCGTGAGAGTCAATCATTGTGTCTGAATCTACGTAAGCGCCAATGTTCACGTATGAAGGGGGCATCACAATAACTGACGGTGCGAGGTAAGCTCCGGTGCGGATAGCAGAGCCACCGGGCACAATGCGAACACCGTTTTCGGCTGTGAATGAGCGAGTGGGTACGGTATCTTTATCAAAGAAAGCGAAATCGCCAAGGCTCATGTCGGTGAGTTTGCCCAATCGAAAGCCCGACAATATTACTTCTTTAATCCAAGAGTTAACGTGCCATTGACCATCGATTTTCTCGGCAACGCGAATCTTGCCGGTTTCGAGGTCGTGCATCACTTGTTTGAATTTTTCAAGTTCTTCGTTCATATTGTCGTGTAATTATAATAGGTTGTGTTTAGCTAAGTCAACAATTGTTTGCTCCATGATGTCATATACAGGTTTCGATGCTTGAACGAGGGGCAAACGGAGTTCATTTTCTATGATGCCGCGAATAGATAATCCTGCTTTTGCCGGGATTGGGTTGCTTTCCAAAAAGAGATTCTTGAAAAGCGGGGAGAGAATATCGTAAATGCGATTAGCTTCTTCATGACGGCCTGTTTGTATTGCATGAATGAGCGCAGCCATACCTTTAGGTGTGATGTTTGATGCCACACTGATTATACCTGCAGCTCCGGCATTCATGAGCTTGAGAGTTTCATCGTCATTGCCGCTGAAAACTTTGAAATTTTTGGGCGCGTTGCGAATGATTTCAGTTATCTGCTCGATATTGCCTGAAGCCTCTTTTACGGCGATGATATTTTCGTGCTCTGCTAGTTTGAGGGTGGTCTCTGCGAGCATGTTGGTGCCTGTGCGACCGGGTATGTTATAAAGTACAATTGGCTTTGGCGACGCATCGGCAACAGCAGTGAAGTATTGCACCAATCCAGGTTGTGTTGGCTTATTGTAGAAGGGAACAACAACCAAAAACGCATCGGCACCGTGGTGAGAAAGCGTATTGATGTTGGTCATTGTCTGAGTGAGCGAATTGTTGCCGGCTCCTACCACGAGGGGGAGTCCGTTTGCGTGCTCCATTGTAAGCGCCATTAGGTGTATGCCTTCATCGAGAGATAGACAAGGAGCTTCAGCAGTGGTGCCAAGTGGCACCAAAAAATTGATGCCGGCAGCAACTTGTTCTTTCACAATTGCTGTGTATGCCGCATAGTCAACGTTTCCATCGCTAAAAGGAGTGACAAGTGCGGTGCCGCATCCGGTTAATCTATCGAATAATTTAGTTGTTGCCATTGAAAATTAAGTCTTTAAATTCGTGCACACCTTGTGCGTTTTCTGCCAATTTGGCGGCTTCAACGGCTCCGGCTGCAAATCCTTCGCGAGAGAAAGCCTCGTGAGTCATTGTGATGCGGTCATTTAGACCTTCAAAACCTACAGTGTGAATGCCTGGTATTTCGCCACAGCGCACGGCTGACATATCAACGTTAGCGTGCATGTTGTCTTCAACTATAGCTTGAAGAGATTTTGCTGTGCCGCTTGGTGCATCAAGTTTGTGGCAGTGATGTTTCTCGTTGATATATGGCATATATCCGCCAAATTTGCTCATGAGTTTAGAAGCAAAATCGGTTACGGCGAAAAAGATGTTTACGCCTATAGAGAAGTTCGAACCATAAATCATTGGAGTGTTGTTAGCGTTGAATGCGCTGATAACGTCATCTTTGATGTCGTTCCATCCGGTTGTACCAATAACTACCGCTTTAAAGTTTTTAGCGAGAAATTGATAGTTTGCTCGAAATGCAGCAGGGGTTGTGAAATCGATGCATACGCACTCTTTAGCAACAGCCGGGTCAATAGCAGTGATGTCTTCGCTTTTTGCAACACATTCAATGCCTTGTTGATCTAGTATTTTTTCGACCATGTGGCCCATTTTGCCATAGCCGCTGATTATAACTTTCATAGTTTTTAATTTTCAAAGAGGTGTTGGTGTGTAACATTTATGATTTCATCGAGTTTATCGCGATCAACAACAAAGCTGATGTTTACATCAGTAGCGCCTTGAGAAATCATGTAAATGCGATATCCTTTCAGTGAATCAATGATGTCGAAAAGCATGCCTTCGATGTTGGCAATGTTTTTACCGATAACTGAAATTTGAGATTTGTCGTCTTCTACTTGTACTTGAGCAAATTCTGACAATTCTTCAATCACAACATCTATGTCTTGAGCGGCATCCATTGTGAGTGAGATGTTTGCTTCAGATGTGCTGATAAAATCAACTGACACGTTATGACGGCCGAAAATCTCAAATGTTTTATTCAAGAATCCGGGAGTATTAATCATGCGAGTTGAGAAAATGTTTATCAAACGAATGTTTTGTTTGAAAGAGAGAGCTTTTACACCCGGCTCAATGTATTCGTTACGCAAGATAACTGTGCCTTTGCCCTCGGGGTTCATTGAGTTGAGCACATAAATGGGAATGTTTTTGCCGATGGCGGGCTCCATGGTGAGCGGGTGCAAAACTTTAGCACCAAAGTGAGCCATTTCAGCTGCTTCTTCAAATGAAATTTTATCAATGCTTTGAGTGTTGCTCACTTTGCGAGGGTCGCAAGTGCGCACACCGTCAACGTCAGTCCAAATCTCAATTTTCTTGGCGTCAACAGCCATGCCGATAAGCGAAGCAGAGTAGTCAGAGCCGCCGCGGCCAAGCACTGCGGGCTCGCCTGCCATAGTAGCTGAAACGAATCCTTGAGTGATTACGGCATTGTTACCTTCGTATGCTTTAGCAATGATGCCGGGTGCTCGTTTGATGATTTCTTCGTTGATTGGCTCGCCTTTGAGGTGGTCATCTGTAGTAATCATAAATTCACGAGCGTTGATGAAACCGGTTTTAATGCCGCGAGCATTCATAGTGTAGCAAATGATTGTTGAAGACAAGTACTCGCCGGTTGATATAATGCGAGCTTTGCTGCGGTTGGTGAGTTCACCGAGTGAACAAACTGCTTTAGCAAAGTCTGCTAAGTCGTCAATTATCTTATTGATGCTCTCTGTCGCTTGTGCCTTTATCTGCTTATCCTTTTCCAATAATTCGCCGGCAACAGTGAGGTGACGCTCACGCAATTGTTTAATAAGTTCGTCTACTTGTTGTTTATCGCCTGCCGCTGCAGTGTCTGCAATTTTATACAGTAAGTCTGTGATTTTAGACAGGGCTGATACAACAACGATTGGAGACTCGTTGAGTTTGCTTTCTACAATTGAAATTGTGCGCGAAATCGCTTCGTAGTTGGCGACAGATGTGCCGCCGAATTTCATTACAATCATAATTAAGTGATAAAGTGTGAATTATTGTTTGGATAAGATATCAAATATTCGAGTATAGTTGTCAACGGCTTTTTCAATGTCGCTGACTTTGATGTATTCGTCGGCAGTGTGAGCAACTAAGATGGTGCCCGGACCGCAGAGTAGCTTGTTGCTGAAGTTAGTGAGCTGAGGAGCATCGCTACCGAAAGCAACAGTTGTGGTTTCAAATCCATCGAGAGTGGTGTAGCGAGACGGTGTATCTCCACCGTGGTTTACTACAGTTGTGTATTCGTTGTTGAGTGATAGCATTGTTTTAACAACAAATTCATCGCTGGCAAAAGTTGTGCGGAAGTATATGCGGCAATGCACTTTGTCGCTGACAATGTTTTGAGGGTTGTCGCTGATGAGCTTGCCGATATTCCAAGTTGTGGCGCCCAACACATCATCATTGGGAAATTGAGTGTTTTGCAATTTATTCACAATTTCGACAAATCGTTCAATTGCATTTTCACCATATTGAGGATAACCTGAGTGAAATTTTTTGCCAGTCACGGTGACTTCAAATGACTTTGTGCCTTTACTTGCGCTCACCATTTTGTTGTCGGTGGGCTCCCCAACGATAACGTATTCTGTTTGTGGATATGCATCGCGGAAGCTTTTTGCACCAAAAGAACCGGTCTCTTCTCCGGCGAGGAGCAAAAGCCCGAATCCGGTCTTACCTGCTGCTTCAAGTTGCAAGCATGCATTGTACATTGAGAAAATCTGACCTTTTGCATCGCAAGAGCCACGACCCTTGATTATTTGTTCTCCGTGTTCGTTAGTGCAAAGGGTAGGGGCTATGTATGGGGGCACGGTGTCAAGGTGAGTGCAAAAAACAATAGAAGGCTTACCCCAGCTAAACAATACGTTGCGAATCGGGTGTGTATTATCGTCAGAGCATTCACAGTTAACGTCGTACATCGATACTTTGCAATTTCCAGTGGCTAAACGTTTGCTTAAGAACTCAGCAAGATAGCCTTCAGAGCCAGATGTCGATTTGATGTTTAATATTTGCAAAAATAAGTCCAAGTCCATACTATCGTGATGGCTTTTATTGAATGATGTTATGAGTGTCACTTGTTGATTTTTCAAAAGTGTACAATTAGACTGCGAATATACGAAAAACTTCCCAAATATAGATAATTACACCGCAATTTAACGTGTAAAAAATACTTAATTGTTAAATTGCGGTGTATATATTTTAGCGCTTTATCAGGCTGTCAATCACGCTTTGAGCTCCGGCGGCATACGATTTAGCACTGTTTGGCATGCCCTCTGCTTCGAGGCGTTGTTGAGTGGCTCGAATGTTGAGTAGAGCGCTGTCTCGTTCTTGGCTGCATGAGTCATATTCGAGCGCGCGGAGAGCTGCTTCTTTGCCGGCATTTGCTATGTCATCGTTTACTTTGTCGGGCTCTACCGGCGTTGATGCTTTGTCGTGGCTGCATGCCACAGCGCCGACGCATACAATGATTGAAATTAGTGTTTTATAGTTCATGCTAATTGCTTATTTCGTTAGCTCTTGTCGCCACGTCTTCCATGAGCCATCGCGGTGTTGATGTTGCTCCGCAGATGCCAATTGAGTTGGCACCGATTAGCCATGATCGTTCTATTTTGTCGGGGTCGGCAACTAAATGAGCATTTTTATTAACCTCTTGGCAGTGTGCGAATAAAATTTTGCCGTTACTGCTTTTTTCACCGGCAACGAATAGCACCACATCGTGTGCGGCAGCGAATGCTCGCAGATGTTCAACTCGGTTTGCAACTTGGCGGCATATAGTATCGGAATATTCGAATTTAACACCGGGTCTCACTCGACGTTTAATTTCGGAAATGATTTCGGAGAATCCTTCAAGTGATTTAGTAGTTTGGCTATATAGCGCTATGTTGCGATTGAAATTGATTTTATCGAGTTGGTCAAGACCTTCAATTACAAGTGCATTACCATTAGTTTGACCGACAAGTCCGTTAACCTCGGCATGGCCAATGCGACCGTATATCACAATTTGCACATCTTCGCCTGATGCTAATGAAGCATCGTAGGCGGCTTTGATGCGTTGCTGTAGTTTTAGCACTACCGGACATGTGGCATCAATCATTTTTATGCCGTTAGCGCGAGCATCGGCGTATGTAGATGGCGGCTCTCCGTGAGCGCGTAGCAAAACTTTAACGCCATGGAGTTTGCGCATTTCGTCATGATCTATTGTTGTTAAGCCCTTAGCTTTGAGCCTCTCCACTTCAGCGTTGTTGTGCACTATGTCGCCCAAACAATACATCGGTTCTCCTTTGGCAAGTTCTTCTTCTGCTTTGTTGATTGCAGTGACTACGCCAAAACAAAATCCTGATTGAGGGTCAATTTCTATTTCTGCCATACACTATAGTTCGGTTATTTCATTGACACGCGGCGCACTTGATCTTCTAACCACGCATTTTGCTCATCGAGAGTCATGTTTGAGTTATCCAAGCATATAGCATCTTCGGCTTGACGCAGTGGGCTCTCAGCGCGTGTGGTGTCGATATGGTCGCGATGCACCACGTTTGCAAGTATCTCTTCATAGTTCACGGCAACGCCTTTATCCATAAGTTCTTTGAAACGGCGTTGAGCGCGAGTTTCTGCTGATGCGTTTACAAAAATCTTCAATTCTGCGTTCGGGAAAACAGTGGTGCCGATGTCACGGCCGTCCATTACAATGCCTTTGCTTTCGCCAAAAGCTTGCTGTTTGGCGACTAAATCGTGACGCACAGCAGCAATCGCAGCAACAGGCGACACGTGCTCGGAAACGCGCATGCCGCGAATTTCTTTTTCCACGTCTTCGCCATTGAGCAAAGTGTGCTGTGAGCCATCGGGTTGCACCGAAAAGTCAATTTTCACGTTGCCAAGGGCTGAGACCAATGCTTGTTCGTCAACAACTCCGTCTGCATCAATCATATTGTTGTTGAGCGCATAAAGAGTTACAGCACGGTACATTGCTCCTGAGTCGATATATCTGTAGCCTAATACTTTAGCTAGATTTTTTGCCATTGTGCTTTTGCCGGATGATGAGAATCCGTCAATGGCTATTATAATGGGTTTCTGTTCATTCATAATATATACTTATCTTATGAGGTTATTCAAATCGTAAGTGAGGTTAAACATCATTGTTGTAGCCCCACTGTGAGGTTGAGCTAATGCTATTCCAAAGCCGAAGTGTGTCACCTTCATGCCGGCTGAGAGTGAGAGACCAGAGAGCATACTGCGAGAGTAAGTGCTCATGTCGGTGCGTGTTTTATAGTTGTAGCCTATACCTAGATGCCAATTGGGATTTGAAACGATGTCGGCGCCAAAGACAAGGTGTCGGAAAAGATTGCTTTTGAAGCTATCTTTTGTCTCAAAATCGCCGGTTTCTGTGCCGTCACCGGTTTCATAGTATGGGAGGTGCCATTTTGTGAGATTCCATGCCGTGACAGAAAAACGTACCGGAAATGTGCCAAAAGTTTTAGACCAACCAAGGCGAACGTCTATAGGTAATCGATCATAACTTTCGTTGAAGCGTTTTATTTGTCCGCCCAAGTTTGAAACAGTTGCTGATAGCGACAAATCACTTTCCGGGTCATAATAGTTCACGCCCAAGTCTGTGCCGAGAGCAAACGCAGTGTATTCAGCATATCCGCTATAGATAAGCTTAAGGTTAATACCTCCGCGCCATCTTTCGCTGATATCGTAAGAATATTGCACACCAAAAGCCACATCTTTAGGAGAAAAAGTGCCAATTATGTTTCCACTGGCATCGGCTTCGGTCATAGAACCGTATCCAAAATATTGAAGAGAGGCGCCCCATGTGCCATGCGAGCCGACACTGTGAGCGTATCTTGCACCGGCAAAGTTTGTGCCTCCGATATAGCGCATGTAATTTAATGATATTTGGCCACTCATTTCTTGTCCGAGCAATGCCGGGTTTTGATCAGTGGTGTTTATATCATCGTCTACCAATGTAATATTCACGCCACCTAAACCGTAGATGCGTGATGAAGAGGTAACGTTCAAAAAGTTGTATGCGGTGGAGCCGTCTTGAGCGAGACTCGGAGCGCATCCAACCAATATTGACGCCGTGAGTGCGAGTATGTTGCGTTTTATCTTAATCAAAATGTCTTATTTCAAATTTTTAGTATTCAAGAAGTTTATTCTTAATAACGTAAAAATGTTGTATTTATTATTGATTTGCAAATTTACACATTAAACATTAAATTTGCGCTATTAAACGGTTATTAACTTTAAATCATTATCTCTTTTTATGTTACGGGCTATTCGAATATTTTTTGCATTGGTGTGCTTTGTGTCGGTGCTACTGCTGTTTATGGATTTCACCGGCACAGTGATTCCGTATTGTGGGTGGATAGCGAAGTTTCAGGTGGTGCCGGCTCTGCTTTCGCTTAATGTGATAGCTATAGTTGTATTGGCATTGATTACGTTTGTTTTTGGAAGAATATACTGTTCGGTGTTGTGTCCGATGGGCGTTTTTCAGGATATAATTTCTCGTTTGCATATTGCAACAATGAGCAAAAAAAGACGTAAAATCGGCAAGTTCGCATTTCACGTACAGAAAACGAAAACTCGACGCATAATTCTTGCCTGTTTTGTTGTGTTGATAGCGCTCGGATTAGTGAATATACTCACAGTAACAATTGCCTCAATAATCGAACCATATAGCGCATTTGGTCGTATAGTAACGGCATTATTTTCTCCAATTTATGATGCCTTAAATAATGCATTAGCCGGGTGGGCAGAGGCGCATGATAGCTATGCTTTTTATCCGGTTTCACATCATGTTTCGTGGCTGGTTTACACTGTCGCGACACTTACATTTATAGCCGTAGGATTTTTAGCGTGGATAACCGGTCGTGATTATTGCAATACAGTTTGTCCGGTTGGCACGCTACTTGGGTTTGTTTCTAAACATTCAGTATTTCATCCGGTTATTGATTTGTCAAAATGTAATGGATGTCGTAGTTGTGAGCGTCATTGCAAGGCTTCGTGTATAGATGCAAAAAATCACGAGATAGATTTGTCGCGATGTGTTGCATGTATGGATTGCTTGAAAGAGTGTAGACAGCATGCAATTTCATATTCTCGTAGCCCCAAGTTGGCGAAAGTTGTAGAAACAAAGACAACCGATATGTCACGTCGTAATTTTATGGCAATAGTAGGTATGGCATCGGGGGCGATTGCGGTAAATGCAGCTGATAAATTTACGGATGGCGGACTTACAGCATTAAAAGCCAAGGCAACTCCTATTCGTAAAACTCGCATAACACCTCCCGGGTCACAAGGTCAAGCTCATCTCAATCAGCATTGTGTTGGGTGCCAATTGTGTGTGCAGGCTTGTACGAATGGCATAATAAAGACATCTACAAATTTAGAGAGCCTCATGCAACCATACATCGACTATACCGATGGTTACTGCACACCGGAGTGCACGCGTTGCTCAGATGTATGTCCTGCCGGAGCATTTCATCCGCTTGACGAGGCGCTGAAATCGTCAACAAAAATAGGAACGGCTGTTGTAAACTACAACACATGTATCATGGCAACAGAAAGTGTTAGTTGTGGAAACTGTGCTCGACATTGTCCGGCCGGAGCTATTACAATTGAGTCACCTGACGATGTGACAACAATGCCTATCGTTAATGAAAATGCATGCATTGGGTGTGGGGCATGTGAGTTCCATTGCCCGGTTGGTAGTGTGCAATCAATGGAGGCTGATTCCTCGGCTATACATGTTGAGGGATTGCTAAAACATCGAATCATATAATATCACGCGTACACATATATTATATAGACAACTATGAAACGTAGAAGTTTTCTCAAATATATTGGCATTGGTGCAGCTGCTGCAACCGTTGCCTCTTGCATAAAGTCGACAGATAAAAATGAGGTCATTCCTTCCAAACATAAGAAGGGGCCAATGACTATGCGTACGAATCATAACACTGGCGATAAGGTTTCGTTGCTGGGCTATGGTTGTATGCGCCTACCGGTGATAGAAGGTGAAGATGAAACGGTTGATACTATTGACCAGGATGAGGTGAATAATCTCACAGACTATGCTCTTGAAAATGGAGTGAACTATTTTGATACGGCACCGGTGTATTGTAAAGGTCGTTCGGAGCATGCCATGGGTATAGCACTTAGTCGTCATCCGCGCAATTCATATTTTTTGGCGACCAAAATGTCAAATTTCAGTCCGGAGACGTGGCCTCGTGAAAAATCAATTGCGATATTCGAAAATTCGCTCAAAGAATTGCAGACTGATTACGTTGATTATTTGTTGTTGCATGCCATAGGCGGAAGCGCAGATGGCATGGATGCAATGCAAACGTATAGAGCTCGTTTTGTTGATAATGGTATTTTGCAGTATCTTATCGAACAGAAACAAGCCGGTAAAATTCGCAACTTAGGATTTTCTTATCACGGCGATATTGCAGTTTTTGATTATCTGCTTAGTGAAATGGATGAGGGTAGGGCGCATTGGGATTTTGTTCAGATACAACATAACTATGTCGATTGGAACCATGCCAAAGATGTTAACGAACGAAACACAAATTCAGAGTACCTATATGGTGAGCTGTCAAAACGCAATATTCCGATTGTAATTATGGAGCCGCTGTTGGGTGGACGATTGGCTAATGTCCCTGCTACCGTTGCGGCGAAAATGAAACAGCGACGTCCGGATGATTCGATTGCGTCATGGGCATTCCGCTATGCCGCAACTATGCCGGCTATTCTCACGGTTTTGAGCGGAATGACATATATGGAGCATTTGCAAGAAAATATCAGCACTTATTCTTCTCTTGATGAAATCACCGAAGAAGAAAATGAATTTCTTCAAGAAGTGGCGATGGAAATAATTCTTAACGATAATATTCCATGCACTGGATGCGCATATTGCATGCCATGTCCGTATGGTATAGATATTCCAACAATTTTCGCACACTATAATAGGTGTATTAATGATGATAACGTGCCTCGTGACACTCGCAACCCGCGTTATGCTGCCGCGCGTAAAGCTTTTTTAGTCGGTTATGATCGTGCTGTGCCACGTCTTCGTCAAGCTGCACACTGCATAGGTTGTGGATCGTGTGCGTTGCATTGCCCTCAATCAATTGACATACCGAGTGAAATGCGTAATATTGACGCATATACTCAAAAATTGCGCGCAAATAAGGCATAGTGCTGTGAGTCAAAGCAATAGCGAAGCTGATGTAAAATTGATATTGTTACAAAAGTATTGTTAAAGGTTAAATATGGCATTTTTATAGCAGAAAAATGCGCACACTCTTGCACAGTTCAAGAAAAGGTACTACCTTTGCATCCGCAAACGAGAAACAACGACACTGCAGCGGCAGTGAAACGGCTCGAAAATTAAAATAAGTTAAAAACTTAATCAAAATTTTCAAGTTTGAAAAATTCGTTGTAACTTTGCAATCACTTTCGGCTCTGAAATCGAAAGCGCAAAAACGAGAACATTGAAAGATTTACAATAGTGACAAGAGTAGTACAAGAGCAA
>CAZGAN010000047.1:0-13042 GCA_964523655.1 uncultured Bacteroides sp. | reverse complement strand
GCTTCGCGGCGTGAGCAGATACCTGCTGATGCCATGAATTTGTTAAGACGAATTTGCTCGTTAGGATCGGGTATCGGCATTTCATACTCGATTTGCTTTGGACGCGGAGTGAAGCTCTTGCCCTTTGTTGCAAAACCGTTGTTGTTGCGATTGTTTTTGCGGTTGTTGAAATTGCCTTGACGATTGTTGTAGCCACCTTGACGGTTGTTGTTATAGCCGCCTTGACGGTTGTTATAGCCGCCTTGACGGTTATTGTTGTAGCCTCCGCCTTGGCGGTTGTAGCCACCTTGTTGACCATCGTTGTTATAGCCACCACGGTTGTTGTAGTTGTTACGACGCTGCTGATTGTAACCACCTTGACGGTTGTTGTTATAGCCGCCTTGACGATTGTAACCACCATTGTTGAAGCGGGGAGAGTAAGATTGGTTTTGGTTGTTACCTTCTGTCATCACATCACCTTCAGATTCAACGCCTTCTGCGTTGTTGAACTGACGTTGTTGGTAGGGACGCTGATATCCGCCACCTTGATTGTTGTGGCGATTATAGCCGTTGTTGTAGCCGCCCTGACGGTTATTGTTATAAGGGCGTTGGTAGGGACGTTGCTGATACTGACGCGGTTGATACTGACGTTGAGCATTGTCAGCACCTGCTTCAGTGTTGGCGCCATCGTTGTCAGGGCGTGTGAAATTCACACGTTCGTAGTTAGCACCCGAGTTTTCGGGGTTAGCGCGCACTTCTCCGATGCGCGGACGTTTAGGTTTTTTCTCAATGTTATCCATGATAATGGTTTGCCTTGAAATACAATTTGTTGTTAAAAATTTTATGTAATTGTACTTGTCTGCCTCTCGGCAAATTAAGTGAAACTAAAAATTATTTATCTCTGTAGTTGTTCGAATATATTGAGTTTAATAGGGGATTGGTGTTTTGAGTCTATCGAATCAATAGCCAAGTGTTTTTTCGGAATACATTCTAATCGCAAAGTTACTAATTTTCAATAAATAAACAATATAAATTAACGATAATTTAACATTATTTTTGGTATTCTGCTAGTAACATTATTGAAATGGTGTGCCGATTATGAGTTATTTAACCAATACCTTGTGTCCGTTATTGATATAAAGCCCCGGTTTTAGCGGTTGATTCACTTCTTGACCTTGCAAATTGAACCATCGGCTGTCGGTGGCTTTGCTTGTGTTGTAGTCAAATGTGATGTCGTTAACACCTGTATTGTCAGGGTCAAAATCTTTCAGCGAACTGAGTGCCGAGGTAGCACGACCGGTGCGACTGTCAAAGAGCGGAGCATTGTACCAGCCTGAGAGTGATGTGCCTTTAGCGTTGTATTCCATCCACCACCAAAATAGTCCGGTAACGTTCTTGTACTTATTGAGCATTTTAATCATGTCGTCGGTAAAGTTCTTTTGACCGGCGTCAGAGTAGGGGTATGTTGCTGTGTAGTCATAAGTTGTGCCGTTCACTGCCCATGCATACGGATATCCTGTCTCTATAATCATTATCTCTTTGTCAGAGAAATCTGTGTTGACTTTAGAAATGGCATTTTCAAGCACGTTGAGAGCTCCGTGAAAGTACGGATAGTAGCTCAGACCGATAACATCATAGTCTACTGATTTCATGTGCTCATAGAAGTTGCTGAGCACATTTGTTTGCTGAGCACGCTCAGTGTGGAGTATGATTTTTGCATTCGGGCACACTTCGCGGCATGCGCTGATTGCTTTTGATAGAAGTGTGGTGAATCTTGTCCAGTTGGCTTCGCTGCCGGAGTAGCATTTTTTGAGTGAGCTTGTAGCTGTGCCGTAAGCACCCCAAAGCATGCCATAGCTGATTTCGTTGCCCGGTTGTATGAGGTCGGGTGTTGCTCCGGCTTCTACCATTTTTGTTAGCACGTCTTTGGTATAATCATATATCTTCTGATATAGCTCGTTGTCGGTGAGGTTTGCCCATTCTGCCGGAGTCCACTGTTTAGCAGGGTCTGCCCATGTGTCGGAATAGTGGAAGTCGAGCAGTAGATTGAATCCGGCATCTTTGATGCGCTTGCTGAGGGCGAGCACGTAGTCTAAGTCTTGGCACGCATTAGGGTCTTTGTCGGAGCCGGTGTATTGGTCGGGATTCACAAAAAGACGCACGCGCATGGCATTGAGACCTTGCTCTTTGAAGAAGGTTAACGGACTTGCAATGGTCTTACCTGAGTTATCAAGGTATGTTGCTTTAGCATTTTCGTATTCGGGGAGTAAGGAGATGTCTCCACCAACGTATTTCTGCGCATTAGCTTCGAAGCAAAGCATTGATGCGACAATGAGAGGTAGTAATTTAGTTTTCATGCACCAAAATTATGAAATAGTTTTTTAATATGCAAGTAGGTGAGAAAAATCATGGTCACTAATGTGTGTGACACGTTAGCGACCATGAAAAAACAATTAAACATTATGAAACAAATTATTCGAACTCGATGAGAACGGCATCAGTTCCTACCACCTCATCAGGTTTCACGAATATGCGTTTAACGGTAGCGTCAGCTGTAGCTTCAACGTCGTTTTCCATCTTCATTGCTTCGTATACAAGCAATTTCTGACCTTTTGTTACTTTATCGCCGGGCTTAACGTCTACTTCGATGATGCGGCCACCCATCGGTGCACGGAGTGTCGGGCCGGTGATAGGTGCGTCATCAACTGCTGATGCTTCTTTTTCCTCAGCTTGTGCGGGTTTCGATGCTTGATATTCTTCGGTGCGTATGCGTTTCAAGAATCCGTTAGCAACGCTGGGCAAAAGCTCGAGCAATAGCATTTCTTCGGTGTTTGATGCAAGTTTCACGCCGCCGAGTTCGGGAAGCACCGGATTTTCCGGACGCTTGTATGAAGAAGTGTCGTAGGGTTTCTCTGTTGCATCGCCGGTGATTTGCTCACGAAATTCGGGCTTAACGGCAATAGGTGTGTGTCCGTATTCGCCTTTTACCAAAGAAATGAATTGGTTTGATTTTGTTGTGTAATCGGGCTTACCGCTACGACGGTCAATAGCAACCATCACTGCTTGTGAGCCCACAATTTGGCTGGTAGGTGTTACCAATGGCACCAAACCTGCATCGCGGCGCACCATCGGTATCAAGCGCATAGCGTCGTCGAGTAGGTCTTCGGCTTTGAGCTGCTTGAGTTGTGCAACCATGTTTGAATACATGCCACCGGGCACCTCTGCATTCTTAACTGTTTCGTTCGGTTTGGGGAATCCAAAGTATTGTTCGATAGCGTGGCAAGCGTCGAGCAATGCTGCATAGTCATTAGCTTTAGCTGCGGCAACAGCTTTGTCAAGTTGTGCTTCAACTTCAGCGGGTACTTTGTCGGTGAGCGGGTTGAAGTCTTTGGGGAAGTTGTCTTTGTGAAGGTCAAAGTCGCGGAGTGATTCACGAGCAGCGCGGAGGTGCTTGTGTATCTCGGCTACGGCTTTCATATCAACGTCAATTTCAACACCAAGTTTCTCGCAGAAGAGATATACTAGCTCAATTGCCGGAGCTGCTGAGCCGCCACCAAACCACCAAATGTTGGTATCAAGTATATCCACACCGTTGATTATTGCCATCACCGACGATGCCAAGCCGTAGCCCGGTGTGCAGTGTGTGTGGAAGTCAACGGGAACTTTTACGTTAGCTTTGAGCTTAGAAATGATTGATGCAGCGCGGTCAGGTGTTACCAAACCTGCCATATCTTTAAGAGTTATGATTTTTGCACCGAGTGACTCCATGGTCTTTGCTTTATCCACAAAGTATTCGTCGGTGAATATTTTTTCGGGCTCTGCGGGTGCTGCCGGCTTTTTGCCAAATAATTTAGCGAAAAATCCTCTGGGGGCTTCGGGTGCTGCTGCTACGGGTTTGGGGTCAACGGTGTAGCAAACGGCGCCATCAGGTATGCCGCCAAGCTCGTTAATCATGCGAATTGATTCTTTTACGTTGTCAATATCGTTGAGTGCATCAAAGATACGCATCACGTTTAGTCCATTCTTGATTGCCTCTTTGTAGAAGCCCTCAAGCACATAGTCGGGGTAGGGCACATAACCAAACAAATTTCTGCCGCGTGAAAGCGCTGAAAGTTTTGATTTTCCTTTCATTACACTAGAGCAAGAACGTAGTCGATCCCAAGGAGACTCACCGAGGTAGCGCATCACGGAATCGGGTACTGCACCGCCCCAAACTTCCATGATATAAAAACCGGCGTTTTCATATAAAGGTAGAAGTTTGTTAATTTCGGCTTGGCTCAAGCGAGTGGCAAATAGTGATTGTTGGCCATCGCGAAGCGTTAAATCTCTGATTTTTAATTTACGCTTTTCCATGAAAAATAGTTTTTTGAGGTTAGAAGAGTTATGAGGTTTTGTTAAAATTCCAGATAATTCTATGTTTGAAAATAGTCTAAGCACAAAGATATTGCATTTTTTTTAAATTACGGAAATAAATCTCTAATTTTTATTCAAAAAAAATAGTAATTTTGCATATTAAATAACCACAACTACAAATGTTTAATTTTTTTAGCAGATCCAAACAACCAATCAACCTTTGGTTTTCAACCGATATACACTGTCACATTATTCCAGGCGTTGACGACGGCTCGCCCGACGCTGAAACGTCTGTAACAATAATAACCGAGTTGGCCGAGATGGGCGTAAGCCGCATCCTCGCAACTCCTCACATAGCTTGTGACACTTTCGAAAATACCCCCGAAATTTTAGATGCCGCTCAAGCTGAGCTTGATGCTGCAATGAAAGCGCATGGCCTCACCGACATTCAAGTTTCTCACGCTGCCGAAAATCGCATTGACGATATGTTGCAGAAAAACATGAAAGACGGCACTCTGCTCGCTTATCCCAATAATTACATACTCATTGAAAACTCGTTTGTGCAAGAACCGTGGGACCTTGAGCAAATTATCTTTGATTTGCAAGTGCGCGGGTATCAACCAATATTGGCTCACCCAGAGCGTTATTTATACTACCACCTCAAACATGGCCGATACAAAGAGCTTCATGAAAAAGTGATGTTTCAGGTTAACGTGCTGAGCTTAGCCGGTTACTACGGCAAAGAAGTGAAAAAAGTGGCTGAAGACATGATTTCTGCCGGCATGGTCGATTTCTTGGGCACAGACACTCATGGCACACGCCACACTGAGTGCTTCAGAGAGTACCTGGCATCGCGCGATGCACGTCGCCACCGCGATGCTTTGGCTGACACCATTAAAAACGACAAAGTATTTTAGATAGTCAACTTATAAGACACTAAAAAAGGTGCAACGGATAAATATTTCCGTTGCACCTTTTTTTGAATTTGGCTATGTCAATCTAACTATTTTTCGCAGTATTGTCCACCTTGGCTGGGCCAATATATGTTTTGATACATGTTAGAAGTTTCTTCCAAACGGTCTGATGACGCAGTTGTGATGTCGCGTGCACCGAGCGGTGAGAGATAATATGCTTCGTGCCAGGTGTAGCCTTCGGCTAGTTCGTTGGTTGAGATGTCTTCGTTGATAGAGTAGGGACGAAGATATTTGCCGAGCTCTTGACGTGAAATGTTACTGCCTGATGTTCCATCGGCTACAATGTTTTTGTATTTAGTTGCCTTACCTACTTCATACATTTCTTCCCAGAAGTTGCAGCCTTCGGGTATCCATTTTTCGGTCATAAGACGGTCGAATGAACGCCAACGAATGAGGTCACCGAAGCGAAGTCCTTCGTTGAAGGTCTCGCACATACGCTCGCGGCGTATGTTGAAGAGTGTAGCGTCAACTTGTGATGTTCCTGAATATACACTCCATTCTTCTTCTTTAGAGAGATCTGTATTGGCAATAGTTACGTTGTAGTCTGGATTAACACCGGCGCGGTTGCGTATTTCACGCCAATATTGATCAGCTATTGCATCAATGCTATGATTGCGCTCGTAGCAAGCCTCTATGTAGTTAAGACGTGCTTCTGCGGTGCGGAATATTGGACAAGCATTGGTGCCGAGCACAGCGTCGCCGTATGTTTGAGCGTAGTCATATGTCACATATTTGCGTGACACATAGCCGGTAATCATACGTATTTCGTTGTTTGAATTAATAATATCGGGCACACCCATGGTCGTTCCTGTTTCGGTGTAATCCGTAAACTGCGGGTCAGAACGTTTCAACGTGCTTTCACTCCAAAGAAAGAGTTGCAAACGATAGTCACGGTCGGTCTTAACTTTGTCGATAGATGTGTCGCCTGCATAGAGGTTGCTAGCGTAGTATGGCTTGCCATCGGTCATCACAAATGCATCAACAAAAGCCTTAGTCATACCATCGTTGCAGCCAACAAGTGAGCGATACGGAGCACTGTGTTGAACGTATTTTGTAGAGCTGTATTCGCGCCACAAGAGCACTTCGTTGCAGTCTGAAAGACTGGCTTGGCTGTACATTTCAAAGTACGGGTTCCAACCGGTGATGGTGCCGGGCTTAGGTTCGGTGACAAAGTTGTTGGTAGTTAATGTTCCGGTACCAACAGCTGCTTTGGCTGCCGACATACATTCATCAAGGAAGAAGTTGATTTCACTGTCAATATCAAATGTTTTGCCTTGGTTGTAGCTCATCTTTGCACCTGGCCATTCGGCATCGCCGGGCACACGACCAGACCCACGGTGGTATTTTTCGAAAGTTGCCTCAAAAAGCGCTACACGCGATTTTAGCAAGTATGCACATTGTTTGTTCACACGTTGTCCGTTAAACTCGCTGCGATCGCAAAGATATTCGGCTGCTTTGTCGAGGTCAGAGAGAATGAATCGAGCCACTTCGTTGCGCGGGTCGCGCACACTTGCAGCAACAAGTTCATCGTCATCGTCTTCCAGCACATCAGTGATTATGGGTGCATCACCAAATTTGGCTAGGATGCGATAGTAAGCGAGAGCACGGAAGAAGTAGCCCTCACCAATATAGTTCTTAGCAAGAGTTTGGTCGCCGCTCATGTCTCCGTTTTCGAGATTAGTCACTGCTTTGTCTAGAAAATAGTTCCAGATGCGCACATAGCTATAGTAGGTTTGCAACGATTTACCGGTGCCTGTTTGCCAATGGTTGTTGGCAAACCACGCAGTGCTGCCACCACCAATGCATGCAATGTCTGTGTTCACGTCTGAACGGTTTAGACCGTCGGTGTAAGTGTTGGCAACGTGAAACATATAACTGATGTAGTTGAATGGCTGCACCAAGTGTGCATCATAATAGTTGTTGAGGTATGATGCCAATTGGTCAGGATTCTTATAATAGTCTTCGGGTGTGAGGTCAGTGATAGGCTGCTTCTCTATCCAGTCGTTGCACGATGTGGCAGTCAACAAAGAGAGACCTGCCATGATGCCAAATCCTATTGATTTTATATTTAGTTTCATTGTGATTATGTGCTAATGTTTAAATGTTAAGAGACACACCGAGTGACCAAGTGCGTTGCAACGGGTAGGTCTTACCACTTGAGTAGTTGTAGCCGGTGCCATCGCTGTAGGTGGTGTAGTATCCGGTGATTGCTTCAGGGTCGAATATGCTCGACAAACTTGTGATTGTGAAGAGGTTGTCAACTGATACATAAATGCGGCAACTGCTTATGCCGGCATGTGCCAATACTGTCTTTGGCAAAGAATAGCCGAGTTGCATATTTTTGCATCGCATATAAGCTGCACTTTGCAAATAACGTGTTTGGTTAACTTGGTTTTTGGTGTTGCCAAACAAGGGACGTGGATAGTATGCATTGGTATTGTCAACCGACCAATAGTCAAGATGCTCTTTGAATACTGTTGATTGCCATATATCTGAAACTGCACCCCAGAAGTATGGGTTACCTGAACCTGGACTCCAATCTTTCTTACCAACACCTTGCAAGAATACTTGGAAGTCGAACCCTTTCCATGCAGCATCGAGAGTGATACCGAAACGGTAGTGAGGAGTTGAGTCTCCGATTTTCACCAAGTCACCGTGGTCGTCAAGTGTAGCTGAGCCTGAGCTAACTATGCCATCACCGTTGAGGTCTTTATACATCACATCGCCGGCTGCCCAGTTGCTGCCCCATGTCGGTCGGTTATTTTCCAACCAAGCATTCATTTGCTCGTCTGTTTGTGCTATGCCTTCTGTCACATAGCCCCATATTTCGCCGAGTTTGTAGCCGTTGTGGTAACCGTTATAACTTTGGGCTCCAAATTCGCCTGTGTAGGGGTACTTGGTCACAATTGAAAAGTAGTCTGATAAGTTCGCTTTTACACCATAAGTTACTTGTCCAATGCGATCGCGCCATGAAATCTCAAATTCCCAACCGTTTGTGCGCATATCGCAGTTGTTGGCCTTAGGCGCATCAGTGCCGAGCACACCGCTTAGAATGGGTGCCGGGCCAATCATATCTTTTGTGCGACGGCAATACCAGTCGAATGAACCTGTCAGACGGTTCTTGAATGCAGCCCAATCAAGACCAAAGTCAAGAGATTGAACAGTCTCCCATGTGAGGTTGCTGTTAACAATGCTGGGAAGTGATGCGGTGGCTTGTTTAGTGCCGTCAATCAACCAATTGCTGTTTAATGCAGTGTATGATTGACTTTGATAGAAAGGATAGTAGCTTGATGTGTTTGTGTTACCAAGTTGGCCCCATGATCCACGTATTTTCAATGTCGAAATTTTATCGGTCCAATCTGTGAAGAACGATTCTTTTGCCATATTCCAACCGGCAGAGAATGATGGGAACCATGCCCAACGTTTGTTGCCTACAAAGCGAGATGAACCATCGTAGCGTATGTTTGCTTCAAAAAGATATTTCTCATCGTAGTTATAGTTGAGACGTGCAAAGTATCCGGCTGAAGCATCTTGGTAGTATGAGTCTGCAGTGGCAAAGTCGGTGGTGGTGTTTACAAGGTAATTCTTGTCTGCATTTGTGGTCTCATAACCCATGCCGTAAAGGGTGTCATAGTCCATTGTCTCGTAGTTCACACCGAGAAGTATTTTAGCATAGTGCTTGCCCCACTCACGAGTGTAGTCGGTATAAACATTCACGGTGTAGTAGCTTGAACGTTCACGCGCATCGTAGGCATACGATGTTGTACCGTAGTCTGTATCTTTCACATACTCAACATCGTTCACATCCCAATAGCTGATGGGATAGTATGCTTCTGTTTGCTTTTGGTTGTATGTAGTGATAGAGCCGTTAGCGGTGATGTTCCATCCTTTAAGCGGCGTGATGACAAAGTTGAGCTGTTGCATAAGTTTGTCATCGTTGGTGTTCCAATTACCGAAATTCTCTAGCTCTTCGATTTCCATACCTGTCATCCAGTGACCGTTTGGGTCTTTGACCGGATTGGTCGGCCAACGACGTGCAATGTTGTGGAAGAAGTAGCCGGTGAGATATAGCGGCTGACCGTAATTGCTACGCGCCCAACTATTATTATAGTCTACGCGAGCCCAACTGCTTAGTTTAGCGCTGATTTTAGCACTCATAGTGTATCGTTTCAACCAGTCTTTGCCGTGACGTAAAAGACCGTTTTGGTCAAGGAAACTACCGCTGATGCGATAAGTCACTTTGTCATTTCCGCCACTAACACTGAGATTGTGCTTGGTGGTGGGTACTGCTGATTTATACATCTCTTTAAACCAGTCGGTATTAGCAAATGCTGATGAATATGTGCTCCACAATCCATTGCTATTAGCAACGGTACCGTAGTATTCCGGTTGCGAAGGGTCTGTGTAAACACCATTCATGTAATTTTGTATGCGCTCAAGTGTTTCGTCTGAGAATATTTGAGTGCCACCTCCGTTTATATTAGCTGTGTTGTAGTAATTTGCCCATTCAAGTGAATTTGCCATATTTGGCAAGCAAGTTGCTGTTGACCATCGAACATCTCCGGAATAGTTGACATGTGTTTGTCCTGATTTACCGCTTTTGGTTGTCACAAGTATAACACCGAAAGCTGCACGGCTACCATAGATTGATGATGCTGCGGCGTCTTTGAGCACTGACACACTTTCAATATCGTTGGGATTAACGAGATAGAGGCTACCCTCAACACCGTCAATAAGAATTAGAGGGTCGTCGTACGAACCACTATCAATTGTACCTGTGCCACGCACTGTCATTGTCATGCCGGCATCAAGCATACCGCCATAAGATGTTGTGTTGATGTTTAGACCGGGTATTGTGCCTTGCAATGCTTGCGATACTTCAGCTACCGGGCGTCCTTCAAGCACTTCCGAGCCTACTTGCGATACGGCACCTGTTACATTGATTTTCTTTTGTGTGCCGTAACCAACCACTACCACTTCATCGAGTGTGATGTCGTTGAGCACCACATTTAGCGGTGTACCATTCCATGTGATGAGCTTTGTCTCACAGCCAACGTAACTAATCACGAGCACTGCTCCTTGTTTCACTCCGCTGAGCGAGAATTTACCATCTATATCAGTCACTGCAATGTTTTTTGTGCCTTTAACGGTGATGCTCGCACCAATGATAGGCTCGCCATCGCGTTGGGTTACTATGCCGGTGCATTTTGTTGTTGCTTTTTGTGTCTGCTGTGGCTCAGCAGCAATGCTTTCGGCCTCGGCAGCAAATGAACTTTGCGCTGCGAGCAAAAGCAAGCTAACAAAAATCGGTTTTGAATATTTCATTGTTATCGTTATTTTCAGTTAATAAATTTAAGGGGCGAGACTATTCGTCTTCTTCGCGATAAAGTGATGATTGACCAACCCAGTACGGATACCATCCATAGTCTGATCCATAGCTTGAATAGTCATAACCATAGCACCATACATAGTCTGATGAATCGTAAATATAGATATTATACTCTTCATCGTAGTAACCTGACATTTGTGGTGTTGTCGTTTGATAACCCCAGCTACCGTCGTTGCCATAGATGCACCACATCCCGCTTGTCGATTTATTAGCGGCAAACGTGATTGTCATATTCGCTTCGTCAATATATCCTTCAAGACCAATGCTCTTATACACGTTAGCAATCTTGATGGTCGTGTCATCAACAACTGACACAGTGGTTACGTGCGACTCTTCAAATTCTTTCCAGTCTGAGAGATTATAACATGTATAGCCTTCGTTGTAGATGGTGTATTTTCCTGCAAAATGTTCTGCTATTGCTTCAGTGATTTCTCCAATTGTGAATGAACCGGTACCACGGTTTGAGTTGGTGTGAGCTTCCTCATAAGAATTGGCTATAACAAATACATAGTGCACACCGGCTGAGAAATGCTTGGCATTAAATGTCATAGACAAGTCAGTTGTTGTCGCACTGATGGTGTCGTTCGATTCCACATAATACCATGTGTAGTCAGCTGCATTTTCAACTGCTGTCCACTCAACTGTCACATCGTAGGTGATTGTGTCAACCGTGCAAGTAACTTTTGGTGTGTCGAGCGCTGTAATCGCTGTCGTAGAGAAAGTGCCGTAGAATGAACGTGAAACTTCACCGGCATCACTAACCGGTGTTACCCATAGCGTGTAGCTAGTGCCGGGATCAAGATTCTCAAATACAAGAGCTGTGCCTGTAGTTGTGCCTTCGGCAAGTGGATTGTCTTTGCTGTCACCGCAGCCTCCCTCTACAAACACATACTTGTAGTTGGTCACATTGTCAACAGCTGTCCATTTAAATGAAAGTGAATGTAACGCAGACGATTCGAGCGATACCGTTGTCTTGTCAACATAATTGAATATCAACTCCTCGTAATCATCACAAGCCACCATGCCCAGCATTCCCACCAGGGTTGCAAGCAATAATAATGACCGTTTAAGATACGTCATAATGATATAAGATTAAATTGGTAATTAATTGATTTTATTTATTCTAGTGTATAGTTTTTGTTAGGTAAAAGGGTATAAGTTGATCTCTACTTTTTTAGTAAGAAATGTCAGTTATAGACTTTGCGCGCAAATTTAATAAAGTTTTATAATCTAAACAAGTATTTTGCAATAAAATTTAATATACTGCTATGTGTTCTTAAACATCTTGTTACAACTCCGTGGTGCCCAGCCCAATAAAGCATTATCTGTCTCCGGGATCTAAGTCTAGCGGTGTGATGAAATATAGTTGCACATTGTCCTTCTTAAATGGCACTACCACATAATCTTTGTTATTTAGGCGATAGAACATGCGTTGAGACGTGCCTTGGGGTATGGCATCTGATACAAAATTAGGGCCAATAGGCATCATTCCTGAAACTGCGTGCGCATCAATGTTGCGAAAGGCTGTTGGCAGTATGGTGATTGGGTGAGATTCATCACCGTAAACTTTTGTGATTGTACTTAATATCCAAAGATCATCAGCATCAGGAACACCCTGCGATTTGTGCAAAATCCACCAAGGCTTTTCGGGGTCGCCGAGATAGTCTCCATACACTATGCCATCATCGCTATGACTATATTGTTCAATACATTCGGCTAACTGATTACCTGATATAACTTGATATCGAGTAAACTCTGTGAAATGAAAGACTATTGCCGCTATCATAATTGTTGAAAATGCAATGCCACAACGTCGAGAAATATGCCAATCGCAAGAATCAAACCACATATAAATTGCTATAAGTGCATATAGTTGTGCAAACCAACCGCTGCGACCAACAATGCCGCTGACTGCACTAATACAGCAAGAAGCCAAGGCTGCTACCACAAATAAAATCCATGGCGAATGTATTACCTTGATTAGTCGTTTACGACTCACAAAATATGCTACAATAATAAGTATAATTAATGCCAACACAAAGAAATCGCTTTTTAAAGCCAATATTGGCATGGGGTCGTTTACCTCTGTTATACTATTAAGTCTACACCATAGCGCTCGTGATAATAATGTAAATGCACTTCCGGCAAAAAAGGCTAGAACCGACAAACGTTGAATGGTTGGCATTGATTTATGGGCGCGTGTGAAGAAATAGTATGCAATTAAGCCGCACGATAAAGGCAATCCCATCGCTTCATGCATGCCGGCGGCTATAAATGAAAATATAACCAGCAGCATATTCGCCTTTTTGTTTAGTATGAAATAGATGGCATATAAACCGAATGTTGA
>CAZGAN010000046.1:0-13103 GCA_964523655.1 uncultured Bacteroides sp. | reverse complement strand
TAACCAACTGAGCTACACCCCGAAGTTTGTTTCTCAAATGCGCTGCAAAGGTAGTCACTATTTCTGAGATATGCAAGACTCTGCTGATTGATTTTGCATTATTTTGCATAAAGGTGTAGATTTGTAACAAAAATGTAAAAACTGAGAGCCTGCGTGGATTTTCATGGGTTTTCTTTTGACAAAAAATTGAATCTTGCGTTTGTTAACTGACAAAATTTATGTACTTTTGCGCATATTATAGAATTTTTCTTACTTGTATTTGAAAAATAATAAAATTATGGACAATAACAATATCGATTGGGCAAATCTTGCCTTTGGCTATGTTCCCACTGATTACAATGTACGTTGCGCTTTTAAAGACGGAAAGTGGGGCGAAATAGAAGTTACTACTTCTGACACTTTGAACATACACATGGCTGCAACATGCTTGCACTATGGTCAAGAAGCTTTTGAGGGACTCAAGGCCTTCCGTGGCGTAGATGGCAAAGTGCGCATCTTCCGTCTCGAGGAAAATGCTAAACGTTTTATCAGTTCAGCAAAAGGCATTTTGATGGAGCCGTGCCCCGTTGAATTGTTCCGCGAAATGGTTCTCAAAGTAGTAAAACTCAATGAGCGCTTCGTGCCCCCATACGGCACAGGAGCATCACTCTATATTCGTCCGTTGGAAATCGGTGTTTCTGCGCAAGTTGGTGTTAAGCCCGCTGCCGAATACCAAGTAGTGATTTTTGTTTCACCCGTAGGCCCATACTTCAAAACCGGTTTCAAGCCTTCAAACATCGCAATCATGCGCGATTTTGACCGTGTAGCACCTAAGGGCACCGGACGTTTCAAAGTAGGTGGTAACTACGCTGCATCTCTTGAAGCAGGTGAGAAAGCACATGAACTTGGCTATTCAGCAGTGCTCTATCTCGACCCCAAAGAGAAAAAATATCTTGATGAATGTGGCCCTGCAAACTTCTTCGCAATCAAAGGCAACAAATACATCACTCCCGCGTCAGAGTCAATTCTCCCTTCAATCACAAACAAAAGCTTCAAACAACTCGCTATTGACAATGGTCTTGAGCTGGAAGAACGTCATATCCTCGTTGAAGAATTGGCAGAAATTGATGAAGCTGCTGCTTGTGGCACCGCTGCCGTTGCATCGCCAATCAATCGCATTGACGACCTCGATTCAGGTAAATCTTACCAAATCGCTAAAGACGGCGAGCCCGGCCCCATCACAACTAAGCTTTACAAACAACTCAAAGGCATACAGCAAGGCGAAGTTGAAGATGTGCACGGATGGTGTACTATCGTTGAATAATATCTACGATTAATGGTCGATTATAATTCTATAATCAATAAATATTATGAGCCCGGGTCAGAATTATACAATATTCTGACCCGGCACTCTAATAGTGTGGCTTCTTTGGCCCTCGAAATTGCTGATGCTCACAATTTGGAGCTTGATAGAGAGCAAATTGTGGCCGGTGCAATGTTGCACGACATTGGCATTGTGAAAACAGATGCTCCGGGCATAAAATGTTTTGGCACTGAAAAATACATAAAACATGGCATAATCGGCGCTCAAATGCTGCGCGATGAAGGTTGCCCCGAGTGGGTGGCGCGCATTGCCGAGCGTCACACCGGAGCCGGTCTCACCGCTGACGACATTGTGGCAATGAATCTTCCTATACCCGTGGGCGATTACACACCACAAACGCTCCTCGAACGCTTGATTTGTTATGCCGATAAATTTTATTCAAAGAGCGGCGACATGCAAAAGAAATCGCTTGAACGTGTGCGCCTTTCCATGTCAAAATTCTCACCTCAAACCGTGCTGCGCTTCGAAGCCTTGCATCGTGAATTTGCAATCGAATAAAATTATTACTAAATTTGCAGCGTAGTATGCGTCGTTGTGACGCTGACAATCATAATTCGCTTGAAAAAGTTATTATTATATATTACTGTATTCCTATTGCTGTCGGCTGTTTATCAGGGTCTTAATGCTTTCGCGCAGACTCGGGTAGGTAGTGAGATGCTTGATGTGCCTTCGCCTGACGACTCAGTGCAAACTGATTCGACGGCGGTTATGCGTCCGCCGATGGCTCGAATTGCTAACGATTCGGCAGCCAACGATAGTTCTAAACCGGCAGCGCCAAAGTCGCGTCTGCGCCGTCAGAAAGTAGACATGGATGCCACTGTGGTGTTCTCGTCAAAAGACTCAATGATACTTGTTGGCCGTGACTCAGCGTTCATGTATGGCAATAGCTCGGTAACTTACGGTAACTTTAAACTTGATGCTTCTGAAATTCAAGTTGACCTTAAAAAATCAAGCGTTTATGCGGTTGGAACTCGCGACACTTCCGACGAGGTAATCGGTAAACCGGTGTTCAGCGAAAATGGTACTGACTATGAAGCCGACACAATGCGCTACAATTTCAAAAGTCGCAAAGGTTTGATTTATAACGTAGTCACTCAACAAGGTGAAGGATATCTCACCGGTGGAGTTGCTAAAAAAGATATAGACGATGCTTACTATTTTGAAAACGGTAAGTACTCAACCTGTGACCAACACGAAGATCCACACTTCTACTTCCAAATCACAAAAGGAAAGATGCGCCCCGGTAAAGACGTTGTTACCGGCCCGACATATATGGTTCTCGCCGGACTCCCATTGCCCGTGGCTGTGCCGTTCGGCTATTTCCCATTCACGGATAAGTATTCATCAGGTGTGATTGTGCCTACTTTTGGTGACGATTATAACCGCGGTTTCTATTTGCGTGACGGTGGATACTATTTCGCTATCAATGACAATATAGACCTGGCCCTGACCGGTGAGATTTATACAAAAGGCTCATGGGGCTTGGCAGCACAGTCAACATACTCAAAACGCTACAAGTATAATGGTAATTTCTCAATCAACTACTTGAAAACAATACTTGGCGACAAGGGTATGCCCGACTACTCAAAACAAACCAACTTCCAGGTGCTATGGAGCCACAGTCAAGACTCTAAGGCTAATCCAAACTTGAGCTTGAGCGCAAGTGTTAACTTCACAACCAGCGGATATACGCGTAACGACCTCAACTCTTACTATTCGTCAGCGTTCACTGAAAACACTAAGAGTTCGAGCATTAACATGACATATAAGTTCCCTAACACAAAGTGGTCTATTTCTTCTTCATTCAGCCTCTCTCAACGCACTCAAGACTCAACTTTGACTGTTAGCTTCCCGAACTTCAATATCACTCTTAGCCAAATCTCGCCGTTCAAACGCAAGCACGCTGTTGGCGCCGAGCGTTGGTATGAAAAAATACGTCTTTCTTATACCGGTCAATTCCAAAACTCATTGACAGCGAAGCAAGACGTATTCTTCCAAAAATCACTTATCAAAGACTGGCGTAACGGTATGCGTCACAGTGTGCCCATCTCGGCAACGTTCAACGCATTAAAATACTTGAACATTACACCGTCAATTTCTTTGACAGACCGTATGTACACCTCGCGTGTGCGCCGCATGTGGGACCCCAATGCCGCTGCTGAAGTTTGCGATACAAGCTACAGCATCTACAACGTGTGGGACTTTAGCGCATCTGTCTCTCTCGATACGAAAATCTACGGTTTCTTCCAACCGCTGCCGTTCCTCGGCGATAAAGTGAAGATGATACGCCACGTCATGACTCCTACAATCTCTTTCACCGGAGCACCTGACTTTAGCTCTTCATTCTTCGGATATTATGGCACTTATGACCGAACAAACACCGATGGCTCTGTGCAGCAAGTGAAATACTCTCGATTTGCAAACTCACTCTACGGTGTACCCGGTCAAGGTAAAACCGGTTCGGTAAACTTCTCACTTGCCAACAACCTTGAAATGAAGGTTAAGAGCGACAACGACTCTGTTGGTGAGAAAAAAGTGTCACTGATTGAAAACTTAACACTCAGTCAAAGTTACAACTTCGCTGCCGACTCACTCAATTGGAGTAACCTCAACACCTCGTTGCTGTTGCGCCTCACCAAAAACTTTAACCTCAACTTGTCGGCGGTGTGGGATGTTTACACCTATCAGCTCAACTCTTCAGGCTCTCCGGTGCGCGTGAACAAGCTCCGCATCAGCGAAGGTAAAGGTTTCGGCCGCTTGTCATCAACCGGCACATCGTTCTCTTACACCTTTAACAACGACACCTTCAAAAAGAAAGGTGGCGATGATAAAGACAAAAACAAGGGCAAAAATAATTCATCTTCTGATGACGATGACTTTGACGATAACCCGTCGTCTGGAGCAAAACATGACCGCGACATGGCTGATAATCAAGATGGCGGAGGCGAATTCGATTCCGACGGCTATCAAAAGTGGGAAGTGCCATGGAGTCTGTCGGTTAACTATTCAATCGGATATGCTTACGGAGACTTCAACTACGATAAGATGGAGTATAACTCCAAAATCACACAAAATCTAAGCTTCTCGGGCACGCTGCGCCCAACAAAAAACTGGAACTTCGGATTCTCGGCATCATATAACTTTGATACCCACAAGCTCGCTTATATGAACTGTAACTTGAGCCGCGATTTGCACTGTTTCACCATGCGTGCATCGTTTGTTCCTGTTGGCTCATACAAGAGTTATAGCTTTAGCATTGCCGTTAAATCGTCTATGCTATCCGACCTCAAGTACGACAAGCGTTCATCGCTCTCTAACGGTGTGACCTGGTACTAATTTCTCCTATTCTAAAATGAATTTCCACGCAGCCACGACGTCAATATTGATGCCGTCAACTGTCAGTGTGTCGTTGTCTTCGTATGTTACAATCACATTTCGTTCGCAATCTAGACGCTCGTTGACTTTCACCAATGCACGAGTTTCGCGTTCGAGTGTTTCGGCGTCGTGCATGGCATAGCTAACTTGTACTGCCAGTTTTGCATCGGGCACGTAGAAATCTACTTCAACACCGTAGTTATAATAGTAAACCGAGTCGATACCGTATTTATTAATCAAGTGTATGGCGATTAAGTTTTCCAGCAGAGAAGTGCGAATATCTAATGCTAATAGCGAAATAATGCCATTGTCAATGAAATAATACTTAGCATTAGCTACTTTCTCGGTGAGATTATCTGCAAAATTAGATATTGGTAGTAAAAGATATGCATCGGTGGCATATTTCAAGTAGTTTATAACTGTAGACTTCCCAACTTTTGTGCCTGTAGATGTTACAATATTAGCAGCGCGGGTGTAAGATAGTGGCTGCATCACACTCTCGGCAAGTTTGCGAAATAGCACGCGAAGAGCAAAAATGTTGTCTATCTTGTTTCGTGTGGCAATATCGCCAAGAAATATCTTTTGATACAAACTTGTCAGATAATCGCGCTTTGCCGACATTGTTGCACATTCGGGGAAGCCTCCAAATAACATGTATTCCTCAAAGTAGCGCATAATTTCGCCGCGCGATGAGGTTGTCAAACCAAAAGTTTTGTCAGATGTTTTCTTGCCGTTTATGCGTAAATATTCGTCAAACGATAGCGGGAATACTTCTTTGGTCATGTATCTGCCGCCCAGGGTAGCAGCAACGTCAACCGAAAGCATTTTAGCATTGCTGCCGGTGATATATACTGTGTATTTATTGTCAGCCAATCGGCGTGCGAATTTCTCCCAGCCTTCAACATTTTGTATTTCATCGAGAAATAGCATAGGGCGTTTATCGCTCAGACTTGCATGCACTTCTAAAATCTTGTTAAGGTCACCTATATGCATATCAAGTAGACGTTCATCCTCAAAGTTTAGATAAACAATTTCATCCCATGTGTGTCCATCGGCGATGAGTTGCTGTATTTTGCCATACAACATGAACGATTTGCCTGCTCGGCGCACACCAACCAGCACTTGGCGATCAAAATCGTCAAGCGTGATATTTCTCTTTATCACTTTGTGACGCATTACCTCTTCGCGGTTTTCAAGCATCACTTCTCGCAAAATATTGGGGGTTATCATGATATATTTTGTGTTTTGTCTTGTTGATAAGACAAAATTACACAATTTTTGTCTTATACGCAAGACAAAAACAGCTTATTTTTGTCTTGTGCGCAGGACAGCCATGCTGAAAATATATTGCCGGGGGAAATACAATAAACCGGGGGCTTTTGCGTTAATTATATAAATGAAAAGATTTATAAGATTTATAGCAATAATCCTGATGGCTACTGTCTGCGGACAAACGGTTATCGCGCGTACGTTTAATGACAAGGTGCTTAATCGTCCGTACGCCGACTTACGCCGCTGGCATTTAGGTTTTTCTATCGGAATTCACACTGAAGATATAAAGTTTGCGCACAACGGGATAGTTACTGATGACGGCGAAAGCTGGTACATGGAGCAACCATCGTTTCAGCCCGGCTTTTGCGTTAACGGCTTGATTGATTTTCGCTTGAACACATATTTCAACCTTCGTTTCACTCCGGGCATGTACTTTGGCAACCGCGATGTGCGCATGATTGACATTAACAATCCCGAGCAAACAGAGCATCAAAATATCAAATCAGCCTACATCGTTGCACCGATTGACTTGAAATATAGCTCCGTGCGCCTCCGAAATATCCGTCCTTACATGACAACTGGCATAATGCCAGCTTTCGACGTATCAAAAAAACGTAACGATTTGTTGCGCTTGAAATCAAGCGATTTGTATTGGACCATTGGTTTCGGACTTGATTCATACCTCCCGTATTTCAAATTCATCCCCGAAATCAAATTTTGTTTGGGACTCTCTGACGTGTTGCAGCATGACCGCCCCGACCTCGAAGACGACCCAACAAAACTCAAATTCACTGAGTCGCTAAAAAAAGCGACATCAAAGATGATTGTGCTCACGTTTTACTTCGAATAATATAACCTCGACATGCGTATCCCAAAATTCATAAAGCAACTTGCATGTGCTATTGTCTCTGTGGCGGCAGCGCAAACCGCATGTGCCCAGTCTGATGCCCAAATGTCGCAGTATTACGAAGTGCCCACATACTACAACCCTGCTGCTATTGGTCAAACCGACTATATCAACATACGCGGTGGCGCTCGCTTGCAGTGGGTAGGCATTGACAATGCCCCGCAAAACTTCCTGGCAACCGCCGACATGCCTTTCAAACTCTTTGGCAAGCGCCTGGGCGCCGGTGTAGTAATCAACCAAGAAAGCATAGGCTTGTATCGCACACTCAACCTTCATGGCCAGTTCGGTTACAAGCTCAAAAAATTTGGCGGTGAATTCACCATCGCGGCATCCGTAGGCATGTATGACCAAACCTTCAAAGGCACCGAAGTGGTGCTCCCCGACGATGACGACTACCACCAAGGCTCAGACGACGGTGTGCCCACGCGCGACCTCCACGGCACAGCATTCGACCTCGGCGCAGGTCTTTGGTATGTGCACAAATACTTCTGGGCTGGCGCATCGTGCACACACATCACCTCGCCAACCGTCACCCTCTCAAACGACAATGGCGACAGCTCAACCGACCTCAATTACGAATTTCAAGCCGGCAGAGTAGCTTATTTTATGGCAGGAGGCAATATTCCCGTCAAAAATACGTTATTTGAAGTGATGCCGTCTGTGTTAGTCAAGAGTGACTTTTCTTTCACTACGGCTGAAGTCACTGCACGCGCTCGCTACAATAAATTCCTCTCATTTGGTGTGGGTTATCGTTGGAACGATGCAGTCACTGCCACAATCGCTGCCGAGATTAAAGGCTTTTATATTGGATACTCCTACGATTATCCAATCTCCGATATCGCTAAAGCCTCGTCTGGTAGCCATGAAATCATTGCCGGGTACAGACTAAAACTCGACCTTGGCGACAAAAATAAAAATAAGCATAAAAGCATTCGAATAATGTAAAGCAATCATTTAATATGAAGCCATTAAACAAAATATTCCTCTCTATTGCTTCGGCAGCTTCAGCTGTGATGTTGTCGGCTTGCTTCTCCAGCTCGAGCAGCTCTGCCGGCGGTGAAGTCACCGGTGTGGCCGGTACTTCTTGGGCTGAACCAACACCCTATGGCATGGTGCTCATAAACCGTGGCTCCATGAAGGTCGGCGTCAACGAAGCCGATAGCGCTTGGAACTTGGCAGCCGATGCTCGTGGCATCTCTGTCGATGGTTTTTGGATGGACGAAACTGAAATCACTAACGCTAAGTATAAACAATTCGTCTTTTGGGTGCGCGACTCTATCATCCGCGAACGCTTGGCTGACCCCGCTTACGGTGGCAACGAAGACTTTAAAATCGAAGAAGATAAAGACGGTAACCCCGTGAAACCTCACCTCAACTGGAATAAAAATATACCTTGGCGTAATCCCAACGAGGACGAAGCTCGCGCCATCGAGAGTTTGTATAAAACAAACCCAATCACCGGTGCTCGCGAACTCGATGCCGCTCAGTTGAACTATCGCTACGAAATATACAACCAAACCGAGGCTTCGAAACGCAAATATCGTCTCGACCCGACTCGTCGCGAATATAACACCGACAAGCCAACCCCAACAAACACCCCCGTCATCTCTAAAGATACCGCTTATATCAACGATGAGGGTACTATCATTCGCGAAACAATCACTCGCGGTCTATCAGGCGAGTACGATTTCCTGAATACATACATTGTGAACGTCTACCCCGACACCACTGCTTGGGTCAACGACTTCGAAAACTCATACAACGAGCCGTACGTGCGCCTCTACTTCAGCCACGGCGGATACAGCGACTATCCCGTTGTGGGTGTGAGCTGGGAGCAAGCAAACGCTTTCGCTAACTGGCGTACCGACTACTTGCGCCGCTCGCTCGGCAAAGAAGGCGTGTATGTTGAGCCTTACCGCTTGCCAACCGAGGCTGAGTGGGAATATGCCGCTCGTGCCGGTGTCAATGAAAACATCTACCCCTGGGACGGCGACCTCACTATGAGCGACGACAAAGGCTGCTTCTATGCCAACTTCAAGCCCCAAGAAGGTAACTATGTTAAAGACGGCCACGTCATAACATCGCGTGTTGGCACCTATGCTCCAAACGACTTCGGCTTGTACGACATGGCTGGTAACGTGAGCGAATGGACTTCAACAGCCTACACTGAGAGCGTTGCCAAGCTGCAAAACGATCTCAACCCGCAGTATCGCTACGACGCTTCAAAAGAAGACCCATACAAACTTAAACGCAAAATTGTGCGCGGCGGCTCGTGGAAAGACGTGGCTCACAACATCCGTGCCGACCTTCGCATGTGGGAATACCAAAACGAACAGCGCTCTTACATCGGTTTCCGTTGCGTGCGCTCTCAAATCGGATTCGCAAAAGGTACTAAGTCAGCAAAAAAATAAGCATCATCTAATATAATCTGCAATGTCTGCAATCCAAAAAGTAAAAAAATACCGCCGTGGCATCGGCGCTTTCATATCTAGCGAAAAAGGACAACGTTTCTTCAACTTCGCTTACTCTATCGGTGCAGCCGTAGTTATCTGGGGCGCATTGTTCAAAATCTTGCACTTGCCCGGAGGTAATGCCTTGCTGTCAATCGGTATGGGCACCGAGGTCTTAATGTTCGTCCTCACAGCTTTCGACCGTCCACCTCGCGAATATCGTTGGGAAAAAGTTTACCCCGTGCTCGATAAGAAAAGCACTGACGACGATGAAGATGAGGATATCGCTGACGACGCTGACGAAGCCACAACATACCGCGAGGCTGGAATCACCGGTCTACAAGGCAACATTACCATTGTTAACGGCAATGTTGGCGGCACATCAGCCGCTGCCGGTACAGCCGGCGCTGCACAAACCGCACAGCAGGGTGGGGCAGCAGCCTATGCCGCTCCCGGTGCAGCAGCCTATACTGCTCCCGCCGGAAACGTTGCCGACGCCACTGACCAATACCTCGAGCAAATCAACGCTATGACCGACGAGATGCGCCGCTTGCACGACAGCACCGCGGCCCTCAACACTGTCAGCGACACTCTCTTGCAAAGCTATCGCGCCATCACCGAAAACTCTGAAAACATCACTCGTAGTTCCACCGGTTACGTTGACCAAATGGAAAACCTCAACCGCAACATACAAGGTCTTAACACCATCTACGAGATTCAGCTCAAAAGCATATCTTCACAGCTCGATGCCATTGACCGCGTGAACCGCGGCATCAAAGACATTCGCGACATGTACGAAAAGAGTGCCGAGCAAAGCGCTCGCTATTGCGAAGAAACTGAAAAAATGGCTCGCTACATGCAACAGCTCAATCAAGTGTACGAAAAGATGATTCACGCTATGACCATCAACATGTACAACCCCATGATGGGCGCTGCTAATGCTCCTCAACAGCCTACTGACCAACAATAAACCCCTTAAAAACTTGATATAGAAAATGGGTGCTAATAACACAAGGCTTTCACCTCGTCAGAAGATGATTAACTTGATGTATATCGTCCTCACTGCTATGCTCGCTCTAAACGTGTCGAGCGACGTGCTCGACGGTTTCACTCAAGTGCACGACGGTCTCAAACGAACTAATCTCAACATTAGCTCGCGCAACCAAGCCATCTTCAGCCAGCTCGAAGCCTTTGCCGCTCAAAACCCCGAAAAAGGTCAAGTGTGGTTAGACCGCGCCTCTGAAGTGCGCATCGCCACTAACAAATTATATCAACTCGTTGACTCTTTCAAACTCGCCATCGTGCAAAAAGCTGATGGCCCAAACGGCGACCCCGACAACATTCAAAGCCGCGACGACCTCGAAGCCGCTGCTGTGGTGATGCTCGCTCCCGCAAGCCGTAAAGGCGCAAAACTGCGCAAGAAAATCGACGATTATCGCGAGTACATCACCTCGTTTGTCACCGACTCAACAAAGCGCAGCAGCATTGCCGGAGCGCTCTCAACCGACCCCATCAGACGTAAAGGTCAGCTCACTCCACAGCAATGGGAAGACGCTAAGTTCGACCAACAACCCGTGGTTGCTGCCGTGACTTTGCTCACAAAGCTGCAAAACGACATACTCTATGCCGAGGGCGAAGCGCTCGCCACACTCCTCAACAACGTTGATGCCGGCGACGTGCGCGTCAACGAGCTAAATGCTTTCGTCATACCGCAATCGCGCCTTGTGATGCGTGGCGGCCAATATCAAGCAAACATAGTGCTCGCAGCTGTCGACACAACTGCACGCCCCGAAATATTCATCAACGGCTCTAAGCTCGCCAACTCTCACGGCTTATACCAAGTTGGTGCCGGATCAACCGGCACATTCACCTACAAAGGATACCTCGAAGTGCCCCACGGCGACGGCTCTATCACTCGCCACCCGTTTGAGTCGGAATACACCGTCATTGAGCCCATGGCAACAGTGTCGGCAACAATGATGAACGTGCTCTATGCCGGTATCGACAACCCCATTTCAATCTCCGTGCCCGGTGTCACAATGAGCCAAGTGTCGGCAACAATGAGCAACGGCACTCTCACACGTAGCGGCGACCACTGGATTGCTCGCCCCGCCGGAGTAGGCAAAGAAGCCGTGGTCACTGTCACCGCCAACATCGACGGCCGCCAAAGCACCGTGGCAACATCAACATTCCGCGTCCGCAAATTGCCCGACCCAACAGCCTACATCGCTTTCAACGACGGCAAAGGCAACACCGACCACTACAAAGGCAGCAAGCCATTCAGCAAAACACTCTTGCTCGCTGCCGGTGGCCTCGAAGCTGCTATTGACGACGGATTGCTCGACACCAAGTTCCGCGTGCTCAGCTTCGAAACTGTCATCTTCGACTCTATGGGCAACGCTATGCCCGAAGTCAGCGACGGCGCAAACTTCTCCGCTCGCCAAAAACAAGCATTCCAACGCTTGCAACGCGGCAAGCGATTCTATATCTCGCGCATCAAAGCCGTTGGTCCCGACGGCATAACCCGCGACCTCTCACCAATGGAAGTTATAATCGGTTAATCTCACTCATCACTATAATAGTTATGAACACCTTTAAACGTCTTGCCATAGCAGCTTTGTCTGTCTTATTCATATCGTCGGCTTTGATGGCTCAAGAAAGCACATCAACGCTCCGCCGCACATCGGCTGCCGAGCGCAACCGTGCCGCCCAAAACGCCGACGGCCCTACGGTTTCCGACCGCTTGCAAAACCACTACAACGACGCCGGCACATCTATCACCGACGCCGACCGCCAGTGGATGCGCGTCATATATCGCGAATTAGACCTCGACCAAGACGTAAATGCTGCTCTATACTACCCCGAAGAAGCTATTGATGGCCAAGAAAACCTCTTCCGCATCATCATGCGCCTCCTCGCCAACAACCAGCTCACCGCCTACGAGTACCTCGACGGCCGCGAACTCTTCACTGACCAGTACAAGCTCAAAGTCAGCGACCTCCTCGACCGTTTCCACATAATCTACACTCCCGCTAAGGGCTCAACCGAGAAAAATCCCAAATACACCATCGACGAAAGCGATGTGCCCACAAACGAGGTGCTATCATACTACGTCATCGAGCGCTGGGAATTCGACACCCGCGGCAACCGCATGAAAACATACGTTGACGCCATCTGCCCCGTGCTCCATCGCTCAGGCGACTTCGGCGGTGAGGCTGTGAAATACCCCATGTTCTGGGTGAAATATTCCGACCTCCGTCCCTGGCTCGCTCAGCAAACCATCTTCACCTCCGACGACAACAACCTGCCCACTTGCACATACGATGACTTCTTCAACCTCTCAATGTACAAAGGCGACATCTACAAAACCCGCAACCTTCGCAACAAGTCGATGATGCAAATGTATCCTGATAGCGCCGACCTGCATCGCGCTCAAGACAGCATACAGCAACGTCTCGACAACTTCGAAAAGAAACTTTGGGTGCCCGACCGCGAACAAGTCATCGCTGCAAAGAGCAAGACAAAAACCACTGTCGATGAAAACACATCGGCTGACGAATCACTCGAAGCTGCTGTGGCTGAAGCCGTAGAGCCCGAGAAAACCACGCGCACCACAAAACGCTCAACAGCGCGTTCATCGAAAAAATCGTCTGCCAAGACATCCACAAAAGTAAAAACCCAAAAGGCAAGCACCTCATCGTCGGCAACCAAATCAGTCCGCCGCCGCAAATAACCC
>CAZGAN010000045.1:3512-13240 GCA_964523655.1 uncultured Bacteroides sp. | reverse complement strand
GCAGAGGGCTGTATATTCGTTTATGTTGCTCAGTTTATCGAACAACTACTTTTGCTGAACTATTATTAGCGCGTACAATGTACATGCCCGATGTTGGCAAGCTTATCACTGCGCTACCGTCGCTAACTCGTTGACTGCCAATGTGGCGACCAAGCGTGTTATATATCTCAACGCGGTCGGCACTTGTGTTAACGGTTATTGTGCGGTCATTTACTGTCACGTTAACCTTTTCTGTGGGCTCGCTCACGCTGATGTTTCTTACTCCTGATTGGTTCAATGTGACTGTCACATAGTCTGACGGATTAGAGAACAATGAGCCGTCGAGTGTAGCAGCTACTTTGAAACGGTAAGTTGTGATGCCGTCAACAAGTTTGTCTACTTTATATTCGGTCTTGCCGTTGGTGAGTATGCCGTCGTAGTCGGCAAGGAGTTCATCGCCCAAGCCACCTGATACGGTGATTTTGATATCGTCTATTGAGATGTTACCAACATTACCGCCTGAAAGTGTGAATTTCACTTGTTTCACATATCCGGGTATATCATTGAGCTCGTAAGTTTGTCCTTCTGATTTCGGTGTCACTGTGCCGATTTCAACCCAGCGGTCGTTAACTTTTCCTTCTACTGTTAGTGTGCGTGTACCGGTGGTTCTTGCCCAAAGACTGATTGCTACAACTTCGTTTGTGTATTCACGTGTCATGATGTACGCGTTGCTCGATGCCATCTTGGCTGCCGGCGCATTTTCTCCGTAGTTGTTTGCTGCTGTATTTGGTGTGAGATTAGCGTTTGTGCTCCATCCATCAGGCAATGTTACTTTTGTCACATCTGTGCCCATGTCGGCAGTTTCTGTGTCGTATGATGATGCTTCTTCAGGTGCAACTTTTGCCTTATTATTCACTGCATATACCCATAGCTTATAGTCTGTGGCATCTTCCACCTTCGACCATGATGCTACAAAGTAATCTTTGCCGGTCTCTATATTTTCGGCTTCGGTTGGCACCGGTGTTTGCAATTTATCGCCACCTAGCACATCGAAAGTAATTATGCCATCCTCTTCTTGTATGTTGGTGATAGGCATATTTATTTCTGTCTTATTCCATTGTTTAAAAGCTGGATTTGTTGTTGAGGTGTACGATGTTTTCTTTGCTGTGCCGGGCCATGTCCATCCTGCTTCTGTTGATGCGCTCATCGACGTAGTGTTCGTCTTATTGTTCGCTTCAACTATGTCAACATATTGGTGCGATGAACTGTTGTTCACAGTGTTTGCATCAAATATTTTCTGATCAAAGTCTATATGCCAAATCAACATGCCGTGTCCGGGTATATATGTGTCCCATCCGCTTTGCTGACGGTTCTCAAACAAGAAGAACTCGTTGTCTTTGCTGGTTTGAATTATGCAGCCTTCGTTGGTGTCTTCAATATGTCCCAACGTCACTGATTCTGATTTGTCAAGTAGTTTCAAGTCTATCCATCCCATTGCATTGCGCTCGAAGACTGAATATGCTGGAGGTGTGCAACCGTCGTTGTTATATGGGCCGTAGTCCAAGCAGTCATAATCGCACGGTGTGCAATAAAGCTTGCTGCTTGTGTCGTACAAGTCGGGCAAGCCCATCACGTGTGAAAACTCGTGTATGAACGTTCCAACACCGTCAGGACGGGTGCTCAACCATTCATTTGTGCATGCGTAGCGGTCTATCTTCACGCCGTCAAGCACCGGCGTTGCTAGTGTCTTGTCGTAGCTGAGATTCCATGAGTGTGGCCACACTGTGTTTGCTGCGCCGTATGTTGCCTCGCCTTTTCCGGCGTAAAATACAAATACGTTGTCGCATACACCGTCGCCATCGTTATCATATTGTGAAAAGTCTACATCTTCATCTGCTAGATAGCATGCTTCGGCTATCATTCCGGTTGCGTTCACATCATCGCCTGAACTGTCGTTCTTGCCATAGTAGGCATATCCGTTTGATAGTGTGTACGGGCCCACTACATCAAATTCGGGCGTGAATTGGTTGAATGACATATCTTCAAAATACTCTCTCGCACAACCTGTTCCTCCGTTTTCGTTAAAGCCGGTTTGGTTTATCATGTTGGTGAAATAGTCTTTTGCCGACGTCTTATAGCTTGTCTTGAATTTCATGTCAGCGTATTCCACAAGTATGATCAACCCTTTAACTTTCCCTTTTGTTGGAAAATCGCTGGTAAATTTGCCCATCCCTGCTTGTGGTAGTGTGCTGCTTGTGGCTTTCGCTGCTGACTTCCTTACACCGATGTTTGTAACATCATAGTTGGCCATCTTTAGCGGCTTGCTCTTGATAAATTTCTTTACATTCGCATCGCTGATTGATTGCACAATGTATTGGTGCGACTTGGGTCGCACGGCCGAGTCTAGCGCTTTTATCTTTGTTGAAGTAATAATACCGTTAGCATCGATGTTTGCATAACTATATTGTCCGTTTTCATCTTCCACGACTAGCTTGTCGTCATCAGTTAAAATAAAGTGTGCATGCTCGTCTCCGACTTTGTGTATTGTTAGGGTAGTTCCGTCAGGCTGTGTGACTACCATCGCATCTCGTTTGGCGGGCACCGCTGTTGCTGTGAGTATTCCTATGGCCGCAACAGTTAGTAAAGTTGGAAGTTTTTTGTTCATAAATCTAAGAAGTTAGTTTGTCGGGTTATTGCGGATTTTTGCTGCAGATGCTTTATCTCTATATAGCGGATGTGTAGCTTAAGTACCACAAAATTAGACATTTGATACTAGAAATTATGTTAAAGTCAAATTTATTTTTCCGTTTTTAGCAATTATTAACAGTTGAACCTATTCCTTTAGGTGTGAATCAATTATGATTGTAACTGGCCCATCGTTTACTAGGCTTACTTGCATGTCGGCGCCAAATACTCCGCGCTTCACTTCTTTGCCTATTTCTAACGATAGTTTCTCGCAATATCGTTCATACATTGGCACTGCCAATTCATGCCCCGCGGCTCGTATGTACGACGGTCGATTTCCCTTTTTCGTTGACGCTGTGAGCGTGAATTGGCTGACTGCTAATATCTCTCCGTTCACATCTTTCACGCTGCGATTCATAACGCCGTTTTCGTCGTTAAATATGCGCAGATTTGACGTCTTCGATACCAACCAGTCGCAGTCGCTTTCGGTGTCGTTTTCTTCTACACCTACCAACACCATCAGCCCCGCTCCAATCTCACTTATCTTTTCTTTATTGATTGTGACTGAAGCTTCGCCAACTCGCTGTATTACTAATCTCATTGATATTCAGTGATTGTCTAAATGGATATAAGTTTTTGCACTGTTGTTTCATGGTGAGGCTATTGCCTATCATGTTGCTTCGCAAAGGTAGTTATTTTATGCAAATATACAAAGCTTTTTGTGGAAATGTGTTATTTTGTCTCTTCTAACCCTTTTTTCACTATCTGCGCTTTGGCCATTCCAATCACTGTGGCTACCTCTTGTAGCGATGCTTCTTTTATGCGTTTCACCGACTTAAATTGTCGCAAAAGTGTGCCTGCTGTCTTTGGTCCTATTCCTTTTATATTATCGAGCTCGCTCTTGATTTGACTCTTGCTGCGCAAATCGCGGTGAAATGTTATGCCAAATCGGTGTGCCTCGTCGCGCAAGTGCTGCACCACGCGCAAGCTCTCCGATGTCTTGCTTATATATAGCGGGTATGAGTCGCCCGGAAAGTATATTTCTTCCAGTCGCTTCGCAATGCCCACCACTGCTATTGTGCCGCGTAGCCCTATCTCGTCGAGTGCCTCAACAGCTGCACTCAACTGCCCTTTACCTCCGTCAACCACTATGAGCTGTGGTAAGTCGTCGGGCGATTCGGTCATCAGTCGTGTGTAGCGTCGTGTCAACACTTCTTTCATCGACGCAAAGTCGTCAGGCCCTTCCACGGTCTTTATCTTGAAATGTCGATAATCTTTTTTCGATGGCTTCGCATTTCTGAATACCACGCACGATGCCACCGGATTTGTCCCTTGTATGTTCGAGTTATCGAAGCACTCAATGTGCCGAGGCAATTCTGTCAGTCTGAAGTCTGTTTTCATCCGCTCAAGCGTCTTATCAGCACGTGCATCAGGGTCATGTCGCTCCATGTGCTTCAAATCATCTATTTTGGCTTGTTTTGCGTTGCGTTTTGATACTGCTAATAATTTTGCCTTATCACCACGCTGAGGCACTGTAAATGAGATATTTGGCATCTCTACTGCCGGCATTTCTTCTACCAAAACCTCGTCAAATGACACGCTGAGATTTGAATGTATCTCATCAATCGCATAGCTGAGCAGCTCTGCGCGACTCTCATCGAGTCTTCTTTTGTATTTCAACGTGAGCGATCTCACTACGGCACCATGTCGCACGTGCATATAATTTATGTACACGTCGGTCTCGTCTTCGTCATCAATGCCAAACACGTCAAGCTCGTTTATTGTTTGCGACACTATCACACTCTTCGCTTGATAGCCTACTATGATGTCGTATTTATTTTTCAGCTCTTGCGCTTCTTCAAATTTTAATTGCGCTGCGAGGTTGCCCATTTCTGTTTTCAGGTATTCGAGTAACTCGCTGGTCTCACCACGCAATATCTGTTTTATCCTTTCAATGTATGTGCGATATTCGTCAACGCTGATTAGTCCCGTGCAACATCCCTTACATTTTTTTATGTGGTAGTTTAGGCAAAGATGCCCTTTCCCTTTTGCTATATAGTCGGGGGTGAGCGGTAGCCGGCATGTGCGTATCGGGTATAGCTCTGATATCAAATTTAGCACCGTGTGCGCAACCGTGGTGTTCGTATATGGCCCGTAATATTTTGACCCATCTTTGATGTGCTGACGTGTCATAAATACACGCGGAAAGTATTCGTTCGTGACAACTATCCACGGATATGATTTGTCATCTTTGAGCAGCACATTGTAGCGCGGCTGATGCTCTTTTATCATCGAGTTCTCGAGATTGAGCGCATCGGCCTCGGTGGGCACAACTATATAACTCATGTCGGCTATGGCTCGCACAAGCATGTTCGTCTTTATGCTATCGTGCACTCGATTGAAGTACGACGAGACTCTCCGCTTCAAGTTCTTTGCCTTGCCTACATAAATTATTTTCCCTGTTGCATCATAGTAGGTATATACTCCGGGCGTGGTTGGAAGTATTGATATCTTCTCTTTCAACTCCGCCGATTTTTCATGCATTGCCACGGTTCGTTTTCTTTATTTTGTGACACAGGCACGCCGATTTCCTCGCCGTGCCTGTTGTGTATTTGTATAGTTTTAGTATGTGATCAGTGATGTCACTTCTGCATCTGCCGGTAGGTTCGCACGGCCGTTTAATGCACTTAGTTCGATGATGAAGTTAATGTAGATTTTCTTCGGATTCATGCTCTTCACCAAGTTGTAGGCTGCTGCCATTGTTCCTCCGGTTGCAAGCACATCGTCGTGGATAACTACTATATCATCCGGCCCAATTGCATCACGGTGCATCTCTATCACGTCTACACCATATTCTTTTTTGTACTCCTCGCGCACTGTGTCTGCTGGCAATTTTCCGGGCTTGCGAGCTGGCACAAAGCCTGCTCCTAACTCAAACGCTAGTATTGAGCCGCCAATGAATCCACGTGACTCAATGCCTACCACTTTGGTCACTCCTTTGTCGCGATAAAGTTGTGAAAGATCCCACCCTATAATGTGTAGGGCACGCGGGTCTTTAAACACGGTCGTGAGGTCTTTGAATACTATCCCTTTTGTCGGAAAGTCCATCACGTCACGAATTTTTGATTTGATATATTCCATTTTATAATCGTGTTAAGTTATTGATTATTCGTTATTTGTATTAGCAATTGTTTCACGTGGAACAATTTCCTAGCGCCCCATGAGTAACAATAATATATTTATGTCGGCTGGCGATACTCCGGGTATGCGCGACGCTTGCGCTATCGTGCTTGGCTGTATCGCTGTGAGCTTCTGCCGCGCTTCGGTTGACAACGCTGAGATTGTTGCGTAATCAAATTTTCCGGCTATTTTTATGTTCTCCAAGCGCTGAAGTTTGTCGGCAATTTGCTGCTCGCGGTCTATGTATCCTTTGTATGTGAGCAGCACTTCTGCGGCCTCAATTATCTCGTCGCGACGATCCTCCGGTAGCTTGTCAAGCACTGCCGCAAACGCCGGAAGTGTATCGGCTAACATATATATGTTGAGCTGCGGTCGCATCACCAAATCCACCAATTTCACTCCTTGCTTCAACGGTGTCGTACCGGCTTTTTCAAGTAGCGCATCTACTTCGGCGGGCTTCACTGAGGTGTTGTTCGCATACTCAATAATACGGTTTACCCATTCTTTTTTCTCGTTGAGAAGTGCCATGCGTCTGTCATCGGCAAGTCCTATTTCGTGCGACATCGGCGTGAGTCGCATATCAGCATCATCTTGTCTGAGCAGTATCCTATACTCTGCTCGTGAGGTGAACATGCGATACGGTTCATCCACACCTTTTGTGATGAGGTCGTCTATGAGCACTCCTATGTATGCTTTGTCGCGTCCGAGTGTGAACTCTCCCCTACCCTGCACCTTCAACGCTGCATTTATTCCGGCTATCAGTCCTTGGCCCGCTGCCTCTTCATATCCTGTCGTTCCGTTAATTTGTCCGGCAAAATACAACTGCGATACTCTGCGCGTCTCAAGAGTGGCATGCAATTGTGTCGGGTCGAAATAGTCATATTCTATCGCATAACCCGGTCGATATATTTGCACGTTGCGCAATGCCGGTATCGTCTTTAACGCATTTATCTGAACGTCTATAGGTAGTGAACTACTGAATCCGTTAAGGTAAAATTCGTTCGTAGTTTCTCCCTCGGGCTCGAGAAATAAATGGTGCTCATCTTTGTCGGCAAAGGTCACTATCTTTGTCTCTATCGACGGACAATATCGCGGCCCTATCGACTGTATTTGTCCATTGTATAACGGCGAATCCGGTAACCCGGCACGCAAAATTTCATGCGTCTGTGGGTTTGTATATATGGTGAAACACTGACGTTGTTTCAGCGTGCGCTTCACTTCGGGCAGATATGAAAATCCGTGAAAATCGTTTTCTCCGTCTTGTGGCTCGGTTAATGTCCAATCTACTGAACGTCCGTCAATGCGAACAGGTGTGCCTGTTTTCATGCGACCAACTGTAAATCCTATCGATTTCAATTGCTCGCTCACTCCGTGGGCTGCTGGCTCTGACACGCGTCCACCTTCTATTTTTGTGCGCCCTATGTGCATCAATCCATTTAAAAATGTGCCGTTGGTTAGCACCACAGCTTTTGCACTAAATTGAGCACCATTTGCTGTGTGAACTCCGGTGACTTGCGTGTTTTCTTCGTTGAAAATCAGCCTGTCTACTGAGTCTTGCCACATGTCAAGTCCCTCGGTATTCTCTAATACCGAACGCCACATCTCTGAAAATTTCATGCGGTCTGACTGCGCTCTCGGACTCCACATAGCAGGCCCTTTCGAGCGGTTTAGCATGCGAAATTGTATTGCCGTTGAGTCGGTTATGATGCCCATCATGCCGCCCAATGCGTCTATTTCTCGCACTATCTGTCCTTTCGCAATCCCGCCTACTGCCGGATTGCAACTCATTTGTGCGATCTTGTTCATATCCATCGTGATGAGCAGCGTAGATGCTCCGAGTGTTGCCGCAGCATGTGCTGCTTCACATCCGGCATGGCCCGCGCCCACAACTATCACGTCGTAATCGAACTTCATTCTAATTCAGGAATAATAAGTAGTAATTAATAAATAGCAAGTGCTTGATTCTCAAAGCCTTCCATAACCTCTCGCGCGCCCGGTGCCTTGTCATCTATACCGCACAGATGCAGTATGCCGTGTATTATCACTCGCAACAATTCGTTCTCGTACGTCGCGCCAACCATTTCTGCGTTGCTGCGCACCGTGTCCAGCGATATTACCATATCGCCACGTAGCATCTTGCGTGTGCAATAATCAAAGGTGATGACATCCGTAAAGTAATCATGCTCAAGGTATTGCTTGTTTACCTCAAGTATGTAGTCATCGTCACAAAAAATGTATGAAAGTTTACCTAATATACGGTTGTGGCTCGCTGCCACGCGCTCAATCCAGTCTTCAAGATGCTGATAATCAAGCTCAGGCAACTCCACGTTTTTAGATTGCCAAATAATGCGTTGAGACATAGTAATCCATATTAAGACACAAATTTACAAAAAACTCGCGGTTGCACAAAACAAACCGCGAGTTTATTATTTTTTTTAATCCTATTTTTATTCGCCTAGCCGAAGAAAATATACGCTGCTATGATGCCTGATATTGAACCCGTTACGTCGGCTAACAGCGCGTAACTAACCGCATAACGCGTCTTTCTAACACCCACACTGCCAAAATAAACAGCTAGTACATAGAACATTGTATCGGTCGACCCTTGTATCGCTGCCGACACTTTCGACACAAATGCATCAGCTCCATGCGTCGCCATCAAATCAACCATCATGCCGCGACTTCCGCTGCCACTCAAAGGCTTCATTAACGCCGTTGGCAGAGCCTCAACCCACGCTGTGTCAATACCTAACGCTTGAAATGGCACCAACATCGCATCTGTGAGCATTTGCATGCCTCCCGATGCCCTAAACATGCCTATCGCAACGAGTATTGCCACTAAATATGGTATAATTGTCACTGCGGTTTTAAATCCTTCCTTAGCGCCCTCAATAAAGGCCTCATACATGTTCACTCGCTTACGCAATCCGGCAAGTATAAACATTATTATCACGCTAAATAACAACGCATTAGCTATAAATCCACTGTACAATTGTATATCTTCTTGTCCCAAGCGCGAAAAGAACCAAACTATGCCTCCAACCACGGCGGCAATACCTCCCAACCACGTCAACAATACCGGGTCTTTGAGACTTATCCGCTGTTTCAAACACAATGCTATTATGCCTACCAATGTCGCTATAAATGTTGCCACAAGTATCGGCATAAACACATCTGTTGGATTTGCTGCACCGGCCTGCGCTCGATACATCATCACACTTATCGGTATCAAACATAGCCCCGACGCATTCAAAACCAAAAACATTATCATTGCATCGGTCGCGGTGTCTTTCTCCTTGTTGAGCGACTGCAATTCTTGCATCGCTTTGAGCCCCATCGGCGTCGCCGCATTGTCTAGCCCCAGCATATTCGCGCTGACATTCATGAAGATAGAACCCATCGCCGGATGATTTTTCGGCACCCCCGGAAAGAGTCGACTAAACAGTGGGCTCATCATTTTCCCGAAGAACCCCACTACCCCACCCCGCTCTCCTATCTTCATTAATCCGAGCCAGAGTGATAAAATGCCTGTTAATCCTATTGCTATTTCAAATGCGTTTGCCGCCGATGTAAATGAAGCCGACATGACCGACGTCCATATCTCGAAGTCTCCGTAAAAAATTGTCTTTACTACACAGACAATAAACGTGAGCAAGAAAAATGCGATCCAAATGTAATTTAGTACCATGTGATAATCTTTTCAGTTTTTCAGAAATTACAAAGTTAAAGATTTTCGGCTGATTTTTCTATCTTATCGCTGTTTTACACGTATTTTAACAATCCGGTTTTAGTTCAAACTTTTTCTCATTCATCAAAAGATGCCCTAATTTATTGTAAAATAATATTTTGATTCATTTTTAACCCTCTGAGATTTCAATTTTCAA
>CAZGAN010000045.1:0-3412 GCA_964523655.1 uncultured Bacteroides sp. | reverse complement strand
TTTGGAAAAATCACGAAGATGTGTTATTTTTGCATGTGTTAATCTCTCTGCCGAGAGATTATCCTTCTAACGCAAAAACAAGGATATATGAACGTTATTGATGTTCGCGAACACGACAACTCTGGCATCATCGCTATCTGCCGTCAACAGCTCGGCGAAAAATACAATATAAACGTTTCGACGTTGCACCCTTCTAGTTTTAGCTTCATCACCTCAACTCGAATGGCTAATGAACTAAAAAAAACGCAAGCGTCGGTCTTGATTGTTGACAGACTTAAGGATGCTGTCGCTGCTGTTTCTGCCCGAAAGTTATTGCCCAAAAATAACGCCGGATACAAAATTATTTACACTGTTAGCTCTCTTGCGCACATGCCCACCGGTGTGCCTACCGAGGTGTGTCGTGGCATTGACTGCTGGGTTTTCGACTCCGAAATCGCCGAAAATGCTTACTCTAACCATGAGTTCATTGAAGTGCATCGTGCTGTCATTATTCCCCCAACCACTTCGCTCAACTTCGACGTAGTTCGCCATCATGAGCAGCGTGAATCTCTTCATATAACCGTTGTTGGCGACCTTACCGACAGCGACCGTCTGCAGCGCATTGTCCGCTCTGTTGCCGCTTGCTCTCGCCACAAAGTTGAGCTTCATGTCTATGGCACCGGAAAACCTCGCTACATCATGCCCGTTGTCAACGAAGCCCGACATCTCGACGGATTGTCGGTCGTTTGGCACGGAAGCTCTTACGATTTAAAATCAGTTATTGCCGATACCGACATTGCCGTTGGCGCTTTCAAGGTGCCCGACAACGTCGACATTTTCATGCGCTCTCTTGGCATTCCGGTCGTTGAACCTGAAAAAATTGCCGAAACTGTCGCTTCTCAAGAGTCTTTAGACGAGGCATCGGCAAATAGTCTAAACGACTTTAAATCAATCTACAATCTCGACTTTCACGTGGCTCAGTGGCACAATCTTTTGCAAGATTTGTGCTAATCTCCATCGCTCATACTCCGACCTATTATGCGTACTATCATACATATAAACACTGCTTTCTCCTCTCTTGCTCCATTCATCAATGAGTTGGCTACAAACGGTGTGCCCTCTGATGCTACTCTGATTTATAAAGCTCGCAATCAAGTGTTTACTGTTGAGCGTGGTGGCTACAAATTGAATATAAAAGCTTTTCGTGTGCCGCGTTTCCCTAACAGCATCATCTACGGAAATATACGCAAAAGCAAAGCGCGTCGCTCAATGGAAAACGCTCAAACCCTCGAGTCTCTTGGCATAGGTACTCCCACCCCGGTGGCTTACATCGAACGCCGTTCTGCCCTCAAAATGCACGAAAGCTATTATGTTAGCGTGCAACTCGATGCTGATAATTTGCGCGATTGGACCGATAAACCCGATTGTGAGCATCTTCTTTCGGCTCTTGCTGCTGAGATGGTGCGCCTACACAAGTTGGGCGTATACCACAAGGATTTCTCCCCCGGCAATGTGCTCTACACTTCTCAAAACGGCACATACAAATTCTATCTAATTGACCTCAACCGCATGAAATTTGGCGTCTTTTCTTCGTCTACCCTCATGCGCAATTTCAGAAGCATTTACATAGAAAGTGAAACGGAAACCGTGCGCTTGGCTCGCCTTTATGCTGAGGCGGCTAACCTTAATCCAAACACCGTTGAGAGCATCGCTCGTGCTCAATTCGCGGCTTACCACAAACAAAAAAATTTCAACCGAAAAATAAAAAATCTCTTCAAATGATACGTGTATATTGTGTGAATCTTCAACGCTCTATTGACGTTGAAGGGGGCACCACCCTAATGCAAATCGTTAAGTCATTGGGTGCTGATTTAGATGTTAATCCTATCTGTGCCAGAGTAAACAACAAAACTGAAGGCCTTGAGTACCAAGTCTATGGCCCAAAAGATGTAGAATTTATAACCGCCGAAACCGACTCCGGCTATCGTGTCTATGTGCGCTCTCTCTGCATGATGCTCTACAGCGCTGTTCATTCGCTCTACGAGGGCGCCCGTTTGCGCATTGAGCACTCTGTGTCGCGCGGATATTATTGCCGCATCACCGGCGCCGATAACGTCGATGCTGACCGCATTTTGGCTGAAATGCACCGCCTTTGCACCGCAAACGTGCCTTTTGTGCGCCATGAAGGCCGCACCTCCGAAGTCATCGAGCTATTCGAAAAACAAGGCCTCTCCGACAAAGTGCAGTTGCTTAAAACCACTGATGCTTTATACACCGTCTACTACACCCTTAACGACCTCGCTGACAGCTACTACGGTTGCCTCGCCCCCTCTACCGCACACATACCCGTATTCGACCTCACTCCCTATGAAGATGGTTTCCTTTTGCGCGCTTTTGACCGCAAAAACCCATCTAAAACCCCCGATATCATCAAGCAAGAAAAAATGTATCACGCCTTCACTGACTATGTGCAATTCAACAACATTGTTGGCGTGAAAAACGTTGGCGAACTCAACGAAGTTGTCGATAAAAACTACGCTTCTGACCTCATTAACGTGGCTGAAGCTCTTCACACCAAAAGCATTGCTCGCATTAGCGATACAATCGCTGAGCGCTATCGCAATGGCGGCGCTCGCGTTGTGCTCATCGCCGGCCCATCTTCTTCCGGCAAAACCACAACCACCAAATGCTTGGCCACTCAGCTCATGACCAACCTCCTCAAACCGGTCATGATTTCTCTCGATAACTACTTCGTTAACCGCGAACAAACCCCGCTCGACGATGATGGTGACTATGATTACGAGTCGCTTTATGCCCTCGACTTAAAGCAATTTAATGCCGATTTAAATGCTATTATCGATGGCAAAGAGGTCGAACTCCCAACCTACTCTTTCGAGCTCGGAAAACGCATATACAAAGGCGATAAAGTCCGCCTCGACGACCACTCTATTTTGCTCATTGAAGGCATTCATGGCTTAAATCCCGAACTCACTGCCGACATTGCCGAAGACCAAAAATTCCGCATCTATGTCAGCGCCCTCACCACCCTTTCTATCGATGACCACAACTGGGTGCCTACTACCGACAACCGCCTCCTGCGTCGCATTATTCGCGACTTCAAATATCGTGGCTCATCTGCCGTCGATACCTTGCGTCGTTGGCCCAGTGTGCGCCGTGGCGAAGAACGCTGGATCTTCCCATACCAAGAAAATGCCGATGCCACATTCAACTCTAGCTTACTCTTCGAGCTCGGTGTCATGAAAGATTATGGTGAAGACATTCTTCGTCGAGTGCCATCTAACTGTCCGGAGTATGCTACGGCATATCGCCTTCGCAAATTCCTCAGCTACTTCCGCAGCATCGACTCAAAAGCCGTGCCCCCAACATCCCTCCTCCGCGAGTTCCTTGGCGGCTCCTCTTTCCACTACTAACC
>CAZGAN010000044.1:0-13396 GCA_964523655.1 uncultured Bacteroides sp. | reverse complement strand
TTACTTTTTACTCACACCTTTTTGCATTAAAATGGTTGCGGGATGCGAATTAAGTTGTATCTTTGCGCAAAGAAGGAAAAACTAAGATAAAAAGGATAGTCATGAAACAACAAGAGATAACACGTATACTTACTCAAACAAGCGAAATACTTTCGAGAGAGGACTCATATAAAGGTTTGTTACACCAACAAGCCGGGCACACACCACTGCCGTCGGAATCTAATTTGAAGGAGATTGTTAGTCTATCGAGAGCAGTGATTTTCCCGGGATATTTTGGAGATTCGGCAGTGCATAGCAATACGTTGCTCTATCACACCGGAGTTAACATTGAGCGGTTGTTTGGATTGCTAGTTACTGAAATCTATGCTGCTTTGTGCTTCGATGATGTGACAGACGAACTTGATAAACTCAGTGCCATGGCAACAGAGCTTGCCGTGCGGTTTATAGAGACCTTGCCAAAATTGCGTAAGGTTATGGCTACAGATGTTGAGGCAGCATATCTTGGAGACCCTGCAGCAAAATCGTTTGGCGAAGTGATTAGTTGTTATCCTGTGATAAGAGCGATTTGCAATTATCGCATTGCTCATCAGTTGTTGATGCTTGATGTGCCTTTGCTGCCGCGCATAATCACCGAGATGGCGCACCGCGAAACGGGTATTGATATACACCCGGGTGCAGTGATTGGTAGCTATTTCACCATTGACCACGGCACCGGTGTTGTGATAGGCGAAACATGCATAATTGGCAACCACGTTAAGCTTTATCAAGGAGTCACTTTGGGAGCCCGAAGCTTTGACCTTGACGATAACGGATTGCCAATTAAAGGAATAGAACGTCATCCTATACTTGAGGATGACGTTATAATCTATTCAAATGCTACGATATTGGGACGCATCACTATTGGTCGTGGTGCTGTGGTAGGTGGCAACATCTGGGTAACTGAAGATGTGCCGGCCTACGGTAAAATCACTCAGTCTGCGGCTCGTCGTTGAAGAGCACGGTAGAGAGATAACGTTCGCCGGTGTCGGGGAGAAGAGCAACAATAACTTTTCCGTTGTTCTCCGGACGTTTAGCCAGCTGTGTAGCAGCAGCGACAGCGGCACCAGATGAAAATCCTACCAATAAGCCTTCTTTTGTAGCTAGTTTGCGCGATGTGAGTATAGCGTCTTCGTTAGAGATTTGTATGATTTCATCAACAATTTCTGCGTTGAAGTTTTTTGGCACAAATCCGGCACCAATGCCTTGTATTTTGTGAGCGCCCGGGGCTCCACCCGAGAGTACCGGCGATGTTGCCGGCTCAACAGCAACAATTTTCACATTTTTATTTTTAGCTTTTAGGGCAGCGCCAACGCCCGACACTGTGCCGCCAGTGCCAACTCCGGCAACAAAGATGTCAACTTTGCCGTCGGTGTCGCGCCATATTTCTTGACCGGTTGTTTGCTCGTGAATTTGAGGGTTTGCGGGGTTTTCAAATTGTTGCAGTATCACAGCTCCGCTGATTGTGTCGCGAAGCTCTTGAGCGCGAGCAATTGCGCCTTTCATGCCTGCAGCACCCGGGGTGAGCTCAAGATTAGCACCGAGCGCTTTGAGAAGATTGCGACGCTCCACGCTCATTGTTGCCGGCATGGTGAGAATCAGCTTGTATCCTTTTGATGCGGCGACAAAGGCGAGACCAACACCGGTGTTGCCGCTGGTGGGTTCTATGATGGTAGCGCCGGGCTTGAGAGTGCCGTCTTTTTCAGCAGCCTCAATCATGGCAAGAGCCACGCGGTCTTTCACGCTGCCGGCGGGGTTGAAATACTCGAGTTTAGCAATAATCGGAGAACTAAGGTCTGAAGCTTTCGAATAGCTGTTGAGTGATAACAAAGGTGTGTTGCCAACCAAATCGGTGAGCTTATTTGCAATTGTACTCATAGTTTTGATAATTTAAAAAAGTAAGTATTTTGTGGAAATCATATTATGGGCGCAAATTTATAATGAATAAAAAGAATAAGCAAACAAAATGAAAGAAAATTTCAATTAATTATATCAATATGATAGAATATTATTCTGCTGCAATTGTGACTTGTGTTACAATAATGTGGGGTCAGAATACGTTTGTATATAGATGAAATATCGCAAAATAAATAGTATAATTAGTGTTGCACTGGCGGTCATCGTTGCGGTGACGGCTATGACTTCGTGTAACGCTCACAAAAAGAACACAGCTTCAGCACGTCGATACACGGCTTTTATCACTCGCTATAATATCTATTATAACGGTGATAAACACTATGTTGAAACACTCGACGAGCTGGAGAAAAAATATGAGGATGACTACACCGGACTGGTGTATATGCATCCCGTCGAAGCAAAAAATAATCCTAAAGCTCCGCAACCTTCAGGCGATTTCAATCGCTCTATCGAGAAGTCGCAAAAAGCGATACAGTTGCGCTCCATCACAAAAAAGCCGCAAAAAAAACGTGGCAAAGGTAATGATGCCGCTTACAAAGCGTGGATGAAGCGCGACGAATATAACCCTTTTTTGCACAATGCTTGGATGATGATGGGTCGAAGCCAATACATGAACGGCGATTTTCTTGGCGCAGCATCAACATTCTTTTACACCTCGCGACACTTCTCGTGGTTGCCTAACACCGTGACAGAAGCTAAACTGTGGCAAGCTCGCTCGTATCTGGGTCTTGATTGGCTTTTTGAAGCTGAGAATATCATCACCCGTGTGAAAAAAGAAGAGCTGACTAACAACACGTTGCAAGGCTTATATAATTTTGTGTACGCTGATTTCTACATAAAAAGCAATGATTATGAGAAAGCTGCGCCTTATCTTGAAGAGGCGGTGCGCTACGCTAAGGGAGCTCAAAAAACTCGCTTAACTTTTTTGCTCGGACAACTTTATTCGCGCCTCGGACAGAAACAAAAGGCATATAAAGTGTTTGCTAAGGTGGCAGGTGCTGCCAGCGCTACGTATCGCACTAAATTTAATGCTCGCATCAAACAGAGCGAAGTGTATGAGGGTAGCAACGTTGAGCCAGAGGTGAAGGCTCTGAAGCGTATGACTCGCTTTGATAGCAATAAAGAGTATCTTGACCAAATTTACTATGCTATCGGTAACCTTTATCTCTCGCGTAAAGACACTCTCCACGCTATTGAAAACTACGAATTAGCTGCGAAAAAGAGCACTCGCAACGGCATTGAAAAAGCTATTGCTCAGATCACTCTTGGCGGGCTATATTACGAGCGTAGACTCTACGAGAAAGCGCAGCCGTGCTACTCTGAGGCTGTGCCCCAGTTGCCCGATAATTATCCGAATATTGAATTGCTGAAGCGTCGCAGCGACGTGCTCGACGAGTTAGCTCTCTATAGCCAAAATGTGAATTTGCAAGATTCACTTTTGCGTCTCTCTGCCATGTCGCCCGATGCGCAACTCAAGGTGATTAACAAAATCATTGACGAACTCAAAAAGAAAGAAAAAGAAGAGGCTGACGAGGCAAAACGTCAAGAGTATTTGGCTAATCAAGAAGCACAAGGAAATAACTTGAAATCAAACACGAGCAACCCGCAATCGTTCAGCATGAACACCGACAACTCGTGGTACTTCTACAATAATGCGGCAAAGGCAGCAGGTAAAACCGAATTCCAACGTCGTTGGGGCTCACGTAAGCTTGAAGATGACTGGCGTCGTCGCAATAAGTCATCGTTTAACACGTCTGACTTCGATAGCAATAGCGGTGAAGAAGCTCCGACAAGCGGCGGTGGCAGTGGTGCTGCACCGAACGACAGCGTGCAACTTTCGCCCGAACAAGAAGAAAAGCTCAAAAAGGAGAATGACCCGCACTTCGCTGAGTATTACTTGAAACAGATACCGTCAACTGACGAAGAAAAAGCTACAGCGCATGAAGTTATACAAGAAGGCTTGTACAACATGGGAGTCATACTCAAAGACAAGCTTGAGGACTTTGATGGCTCGTATGCTCAGTTTAGCCGCTTGTTGAAAGATTATCCTGACAATACCTATCGTTTAGATACATACTACAACTTGTATCTCATGTTTATACGCATGGGCAATAGCACACAAGCCGAATACTATCGACAACTCATTTTGCAAGAATTTGCCGAGTCGAAATATGGCCAAGCATTGCAAAATCCGAATTATATCAACAATCTCCGCAACATGGAGACAGAGCAACAAACGCTTTATGAAAACGCGTTTGAGGCGTATATGGATAACCGCAATAGCGAGGTGCACCGCATATACAAAGACGTGAACGAACGCTACCCAATGACAAAACTTATGCCTAAGTTCATGTTCTTGGAAGCATTGGCTTATGTCACTGAGCGACGTCCCGATGACTTTAACTCAACGCTGCGCACAATGCTTGAACAATATCCGAACACCGACCTTGCACCAACAGCATCGGCATGGCTCAAGGGCATGGCTCAAGGGCGCCAATTGCAAGCCGGAGTATCGGGCAAAAATATGCGTGGCATGATTTGGAGCATCAACCTAAGCAATGACTCAACGCTAACCCCGGTTGACAGCATTAATTTCGCTCTAAACCCCGCGGACCGTCAATTGTTGGTATTTGTATTCCCAACCGATAAAGTAAGCTCAAATGAGCTCTTATATAGCATAGCACGCCACAACTTCCGTTCGTTTGTAGTCAAGGATTTTGACCTTGAGCAAATGAACTACGGACGTCTTGGCATGATTGTTGTGAAAGATTTTGAAAATCTTGACGAACTAAATCACTATCGCCGCGTTATGGCTGCATCAACCGACTTCAAACTGCCTGCCGGTGTTCGACCGGTGGTTATCAGTGTGCCAAACTTTGACGCACTGCTGCACTCGGGCGGCACGCTTGATGATTACTTCCGATTCTTGGAAGCACAAAATTATCAAGACGCTCAAGCCGATATATTGCCGTACACGGAGATAGAAACCCTCGATGAAGCTGATGAAGCTGCTGCCGAAAGAGCTAAAGAGGCTCAGCCGGAAGCGGAGTCAGCCGACGATGACAGTGAAGAAGAAATAGAAGACACTAACCCATAACCTTTAGTCATGCAATTTAATATTCTCTGGGCCGACGACGAAATCGACCTTCTCAAACCTCATCTATTGTTCCTTCGCAAGAAAGGATATAACGTGGTCACAGCCAACAATGGCCGTGATGCTCTCGATATGGTTGAAAACGAACATTTCGACCTTATCATTTTGGATGAAAATATGCCCGGTTTGACCGGATTGGAAACGTTATCACGCATAAAACAAGTGTTGCCGCACATTCCGGTGATAATGATAACGAAGAGCGAGGAAGAGAATATCATGGACCAAGCTGTTGGCAATAAGATTGCCGACTATCTGATTAAGCCGGTGAATCCGAATCAGATACTTATTGCGCTGAAAAAGCATCTGCACAGTGAGCAACTTGTGGCTGAACAAGCTACAACCGACTATCGCCGCGAGTTCTCGAATCTCTCGCAGATGATAAATTCGGCGTCAACCATTGATGATTGGTATGAAATCTACTCAAAGCTTGTGTTTTGGGAGATGGAACTCAGTGACACAGACACAAATATGGACCAGCTCCTTGATATGCAGAAAACAGAGGCAAACTCAGAGTTCAATAAGTTTGTGCGTCGCAATTATGAAGATTGGGTTAGTGGTGGCGATGTGCCGCCAACACCGGGCAATGGCGTGCCGGTTATGAGCCCGCGAGTTTTTCAGCATACCGTTTTTGAGGAGCTTGATAAGGGCGAGAAAGTGTTCTTCATATTGATTGATAATTTCCGTCTTGACCAATGGCGTGCCGTGAAGCCACTGTTGGCAGATATGTTCACTTTTAATGAGCAACTCTATACGTCGATTTTGCCCACGGCAACGCAATATTCGCGCAATGCAATTTTCTCGGGCTTGATGCCGGTGACAATAGCAAAAATGTTTCCTGATTTGTGGGTGGATGAAGACTCTGAGGAAGGAAAAAATCTGAATGAGTCGCCGTTGTTGGAGACACAGTTTAAGCGTTTCCGCCGTCAGTGCAAGTTTAGCTACAATAAGATTAATGATAGCGTGGCCGGTGAACGTTTGTTGCGCGATTTTAATACGCTAGAGAATAACGATTTGAATGTGATAGTGCTCAATTTTATTGATATGTTGAGCCATGCACGCACAGAGTCAAAAATGATACGAGAGCTTGCCGGAACAAACGCGGCATATCGCTCACTCACACAGTCGTGGTTTAAACATTCAATAGCTATTGATTTGTTTAAACGCATTGCCGAAAAAGGATACAAGATAGTGCTTACCACAGACCATGGCACCATTAGGGTGAACAATGCAATTAAGGTGGTTGGCGATAAGGCAACGAACACTAATTTGCGCTATAAAGTTGGTAAGAACTTGGCATATAATCAGCGCCAGGTGTATGAGATAAAGCGACCGGAGCGTTTTGGATTGCCTTCGCCCAATGTGTCGTCGGCATACATATTTGCCTCGCAACATGACTTTTTTGCTTACCCAAATAACTATAACTATTACGTGCAGTATTATACAGACACGTTCCAGCATGGCGGCATTTCGCTTGAGGAAATGCTAGTGCCGCTAATCACGCTTACGCCGAAAGGTTAATCAACTTTTTTTGATTGCTGGGCGCGATATTCTGACGGCGATAGGCCCATGAATTTTTTGAATGCAGTAGAGAAGTGCGTTTGGCTTGTGAAACCGATGCTATAAGCGATTTGCGTGACGTCATTGTCAGTTTCTTTGAGCATTTCACAAGCTTTGCGCAAGCGGATTGTGCGAATGAAGTCGCTGGGCGATACGCCAATCATATCTTTCATTTTGCGGTGTAGGTGGGCGCGGCTGATGCCAACTTCTTGACCAAGCATTTCAACGTTGAGGTTGGGGTCGTCGATGTGGGCATTGATCATTTCAATGATTTTGCCCATGAGCACGTCGCTGTTGCTCTTTATTTCAATCTTGTCGATTTTGTCTTCTTGTGATTGAGCGCCGGAGAAACGGCCTTTCAGCATTATGCGGTTTTCAATGAGGCTATCGGTGATGGCAAGAAGTTCTTCGCCGTTAAACGGTTTTGCGAGATAAGCGTCGGCACCTTTTTCCCAACCTTCTTTGCGGTCGGCATATTCGGTTTTCGAAGTGAGGAGTATCACCGGTATGTGGTTGGTGTTTCCGTTTGTTTTGATGTTTTTCAGGAGCTGGAATCCGTTCATTTCGGGCATGTTCACGTCAGAAATTACGAGGTCGGCGCCGGTGCTTAGTATGTGCTTCCAGGCCTCGGCACCGTTGGGCACAGCGTCAACCTTGTAGTAGGCGGCGAAGTAATCAGAAAGATAGCTACGTATTTCGATATCGTCGTCAACAACGAGAATGCGATATTTAGAACGGTGTCGCACACTTTTCGTTGGTTGAGGGTTATTGTTGTCGGTAGATACCATTTTCGCGATGATGGCACGTGATTTTTCAGTGTTGTCGGCGATTTTCTCTTGTTTAGAGAGGTGGCTGTCGCCGAGCGGTATTTTCACTTCAAAGCAAGAGCCTTGAGCGTCGGTGCGGTTGTAGGCTTTGATAGAGCCGTGATGGAGCTCGACAAGGAGTTTGCACAAGTTCAATCCGATGCCGAAACCGGCAGGAGTGCCGCCTTCAATTTTGGCGTTGTCTTGGTAGAAGCGCTCAAATATTTTTTCTGTTTTTTTCTCGTCAATGCCAATGCCGCTGTCAATGACTCTGATCATTGCATATTGGCGGAGCGGGCCAATGACTTTGGGGTCGCTGCCTTGGGTTAGTTCGATGTGTATTTCACCGTCTTTTGGAGTGTATTTGAAAGCGTTTGTGATGAGGTTGACGAGCACTTTGTCGAAGTTGTTGCGGTCGATCCATGCGTTTAATTCCGGCTCGGTGCTTTCAAAAGAGAGAGCAATATGCTTTTCCTCGGCCTTAGGCATGAACATATCGGTGAATTCGTTGACAAAGCTGACAAGATTTGTTTCGGTGCAATGAATGTCCATCTTGCCTTTGTCGATTTTGCGAATGTCGAGAAGCTGGTTCACCAAATCGAGTATGCGAGTTGCGTTTCGGTGTATGGTGTTAAGACGCTGCTTTGTTTTGGTATCAAAATCTTGCTTCATTAACGCTTCGAGGGGGCTAAGGATGAGAGTCATTGGCGAGCGAATCTCGTGAGAAATGTTGATGAAGAATTGAAGTTTAGCTTCTTTGATTTGATTGTCGCGTTTGCGGCGCAAGGTGAGGTATATTTGCCAGCAGAGAGCGAGAATCAAGGCGAGGTAAATGATTTTAGCGAGGGGAGTGAGAAACCACGGAGAGGCAACGTTTATCTCCACAATCTTAATGGGAGAGTAAACGCCGTTTTCGCAAGCGCGAATTTGGAGTTTGTAGTTGCCGGGGGTGAGGTTGTTGATGTTAATCACGTTGTCGCCAACGTTAGTGCTAATCCAGGCAGAGGAGTTGCTGAGTTTGTATTGATAGCTAACGTTTTTTGCGTTTCTGAAATCGAGAGTGGAAAGAGTGAGAGCTATAGCGTTTTCGGAATATTCAAGTTTTATTGCATTTCCGTCTTTGTGCAAAGCTTTTTTGTTTGTAGCTTGCTCGTAAGAGATGCCGTTAATTGCTATGTCAGTGACAACCGGAGTAGCTTCGATTTTTGTGGCTTGAATATTTGATGGCTGAAAAGCTGTGATGCCGCTTTGACCGCTGAATGATATGCGGCTTGCGTTGGCGTTTGTGGCGATGCGGTTGTAGAGATTATCGTCAAGGCCTCCGCCGCCGTAGAAAGCGGTGAATTTAAGTGTTTTTGTGTCGAATTTGTTTATTCCTTTGCGAGTTGTTGTCCATAGGTTGCCATTTGCATCGGACACAACGTCAATGAAAGAATTATCGCCTATGCCGTTGTTATAGTTGTATCGGTCAATTTTTTCGGATGATGGGTTGTAACGCACAAGGCCGAGGTTTGTTGCTACCCATATTTCGTTGTTTTTGCCAACGGCAATAGCGTTGCAAACGCTCTGACGGAGACCGTCGTCGTTTTTGACTGCTATGAATTTTTTTGAAGTGGTGTCGTAGCAACTTAAGCCGCTGTAGTGTCCAATCCAAAGGCGATGCTTACTGTCGATGCAGAGTGCGGGAATCCAGCTATTTATCATTTCGGGGTGAGGAGCGGGATATAGCCAATTGCTTTCTTTTGTGAGAGGGTTGATGATGACTATGCCACGCCCGTCAATAGCAGCGTATATGTTGCCTGGTTTGTCGGTTGTGATTGCGGTGATGTTGTATGTGCCGTCGATGGATGCAATTTCGGTGATGCTGTTGCATGCGGCGTTGATAGAGAAAAGACCTTTGTTGTTCACGCCGGCAATCATGCCACCGTCGGCAGTTGGTGAAAGGCGATTTATCTGCATTGAGGTTGGTATGCTGCTAACAATTTCGCCGCTGTGATTAATTTTGTAGATGCCGAAATCTTCAACAGAGCACCAGAGGTAACCGAGATTGTCGTATGCAAGGTCGAGGATGTAGCCGTCAGCGCCAGAAAGCATTTTGTTAACGCTCATGTAGCTGAATTGATTGGTTTTGTTTTCAGCCATAAGCAGGCCTTTGTTGGTGCAGCCAATCCAAAGATTTGCGTCTTTGTCTTCGTAGACAACGTTGAGTTTTGCTCGGGCAATGTCAATGGTGATGTTTTTCCATTTGTTGCAGTCGGTGATTGAGTTGCTGTTTGGGGCAACTTGTTTGATGCCATTGCCGGAGGTGGTGATGTAGATAGTGCCAGATTTACCGCAGTGTGCGTTTTTGAATGATGGAGAGCCGGCACCGGAGTATTGCAGTTCGGTGAATTTGTTGCTATTATTGTTGTAACGCCAAACTTGTGAGCTGCTGATAATGATGATGTTGCCGTTATTGTCTTTCACCATTTCAATGATTGGGGCAGAGCACAGTTTGTGTTCGGTGATTTTGCCGTTTTTGTCAACGATAGCGATGTCGCCTTGTTGACCGCTGAAAATGTATCCGTTCCCACACTCAAGAGCGAGATTGAGTTGGTTGAGCCATTTGAGTGATTGTGCGGCTTTGATAGGCGTTACTTTTTTGCCGTCTTTGCTCATTTTGTAGACAGCAACGCCTGATGCGACAAAAAGCAGAGAGCCGTCGCGGAGCTCGCTGATGTCGGAGATATAACCGTTAAAGCTTTTATCGGGGAGCTTAGTGAGAGAGAATTGGTGGGTAGACGGGTTGTAAGATTGCAGGCCGTTTGCCGTTGCAATTCGTATCATGTTATTATTTGTAACCAGGACTTTGAGCACGCGGTTGTCGATAATAGAGTTGCTATTATTGTCGGTGTGAATCCATGATTTGAAGCTATTGCCATCGAAACGCATTAAGCCGTAAGAGCTACCAATCCAGAGGTATCCCTCGCGGTCTTGGGCAATAGAGCTGAGTTGCGACGAAGACATGCTCGATTGGTCGAAGAATCGAGTGCTTTGAGCTAAGATGTTTGTTATGCCAAGGAGGGCAGCGATAACAAGAGTTGAAAAGTGTTTTATGCTGTTAGACATGGGCACAGTTGCAGAGAGGTAAAAAAGTAGGACTTGTGTTTGATAAGAAATGATGAGGCAAATATATACATATTTTGATAAATAAAGGCAAATGTTACCAAATTTAATATGATAAGTTACATTATTTAACGAATATGTTACGTATTCGAACCCGTCTCACACGTAGATAAACGCTAATACTACGTATTATAATATAGATTGTGAAAAATTAATATAATTTTGTATTCGTAATCAAGGCTCTAGTTAATTGCTGCTTTTTCAAACACAGACAACAATATGACAAACCAGTCATTACACTTTTAAACGACAGTGAAAAAACAAAATTAATTAACCTCTAATATCAATCATTAAATCACCTTAAATGAAACAATTTTTTAGCAACTTGAAAATCGGTTTCGTTGTGCTGATAATGCTGATTGCCGTAGTGCCGGCATTTGCACAATCATTGACCGTTCAAGGAGTTGTCGTTGATCAATCCGATGAGCCAATCATAGGAGCATCGGTGTCAATCAAGGGCAAACCCGGAAGCGGAGCGATTACCGATGTTGACGGTAAGTTTAGCATTACTGCTCCTAACTTGAAGTCTATTTTGGTTGTGTCATACGTAGGTATGGTGACCAAAGAAGTGCAAGTAACCTCAAAATCGATGGCGATTGTGCTAGTAGAAGACACAAACGTGTTGGATGAACTCGTGGTAGTAGGTTACGGACAAATGAAGAAATCGGATATGACCGGTGCTGTAGTATCAGTAAATTCCGATGCAATCAAGAAATCAGTACCAACGAGTATTGACCAAGTGCTCCAAGGCCGCGCCGCCGGTGTGCAAATACAGTCAAACTCAGGTACACCAGGTGCATCAACCTCAATTCGCATTCGTGGTATCAACTCACTCAATGCGACCAACCAACCAATCTTCGTGATTGATGGTGTAGTAATTGACTCGTCAACCGATGATGAGAATTCAAACCCGTTGTCAGCAATCAACCCGTCAGACATTGTGTCGATGGACGTGTTGAAAGATGCATCAGCAACAGCGATCTACGGTTCACGAGCAAGTAACGGTGTAATCATGATTACCACCAAGAAAGGACAAAAAGGAGAAGCAACCGTGACATACGACGGATATGTTGGATGGCAAGAGATGCCGAAGAAATACGACATGCTTAACCTTAGCGAATATGCAGCTCACCACGAAGTGCGTGCAGAAGTAACGAGCCAAGTAGACCCGAGTGATGCATTTGTTCGCGCAGACCTACTTGGAGAAGGAACAGACTGGCAGGATGAATTGTTCCGCAAAGCACTCATGACCAGCCACAATATTTCAATTTCAGGCGGTAATGACAAGACCATCTATTCATTTGGTGGAGGTTATCTCAACCAAGATGGTATTGCACTAGGATCAAGCTTCCGTCGTTTGAGTTTGCGCAGCAACATAGAGACACAAATCAAGAGTTGGTTGCGCGGAGGCGTTACATTCTCATTTGCAGAGTCAAAACAGAGTGTAGGAACAGATAACAATACCATCATGAGCGCCCTCAAACAACAGCCGACAGTTGCAGTAACATCGGCAGACGGCTCATTTGATGGTCCGGATGATGTGTGGATGCCTGATAACCCCGTAGGTTTGGCATCACTACGCACAAACAACAACCGCAAAACAAATCTCCGTTTCAACGGATTTTTGGAAGCGTTGATTTGCAAAGGATTAACATTCCGCACAGAAGTATCAGGTGACTATAATTTCAATAATTATTATTACTATCAACCTGATTATCAATTTGGTATTAAGACCAGCGATACACGTACATCGAAATGGACCAAAACCAATACAAAATATTGGTCATGGCGCAACATTGCGACATACGTGAACACGTTTAATGAAGTACACAATGTGAACGTGATGCTCGGTCAAGAAATGTCACATTCAAACTGGGAAAACCAAGTAGGCACAACCAGTGGCTTCTTAACGAATACAACTCCCGACTTGAGCGCAGGTGATGTTACAGCATCAACATCAACCGGTTCACGTATTGAAAACTCAATAGCATCATTCTTTGGACGTGCATTCTATTCATTTGATGATCGCTATTTGGTTACAGCAACACTACGTCGAGATGGCTCTTCAAAATTTGCAAGCGGACACAAGTGGGGTTGGTTCCCTGCAGTAGCGTTGGCATGGCGTGCATCAGAAGAAGAATTTCTCAAAGGTATAGACCCGCTCAACTCATTGAAAGTGCGTGCCGGCTGGGGTAAAACCGGTAACCAAAACGTAAGTGATTATGCTTACATGGCACTTCTTTCATATAAGACCACACCGTGGGGCACAGGTGTACTCACCGGTAACACTGCAAATCCTGATTTGACATGGGAAACAACATCATCATACAACGTTGGTGTTGACCTAGGTTTGTTTAATAGCCGTATTGAATTGGTGGCAGACCTTTACTATAAGAAGACAGATAACCTACTACTCCAACTCCCGTTGCCTGCATACCTCGGTTCTGCCGGTCAAGGTGCTGCCAGCAACCCCTGGGGTAACGTTGGTTCGATTGAGAACAAAGGTGTTGAAATCACATTGAATACAACCAACATCACTAACCGTGATTTCTCATGGACCTCAAACGTGGTATTCTCACTCAACCGCAACAAAGTTGTATCACTTGATACAGAAAGCTCTTCAATAGAGAAGACATATCAACCGAGCTCAACAAACTACATTGTCACAAAGACAGTTGTAGGCGAACCTATCGGACAATTCTGGGGCTATAAAGTAATCGGACGTTTTGATAATGCAACCGACTTCTACAAACGCGATGCA